>JAJXWL010000007.1 GCA_021781625.1 bacterium | reverse complement strand
CGTTTCGCCAAGTTTTAACAGTTCGCCTCTCCCTTATCACCAGTTTCTCACTAGCGTTCGTTAGCGGCGAAAATGAACTTAGCAAATTTCTCCCCTCGTGGTCAACTGTTTCGAAGAAGAATTTTTTAAACCCCATTCATCATGCGTAGCACAACAAGAAAGCCCACGATAGCAACGGCATAAACAGCTAAAAGAACGATGGTCACAACGCCATAAAACTTCACCACACGGTGCAAGTTAACCACCAGGGCTTCAAGGTTTTCTTCCGAATCTTCTTGCCCGCAGAGCTTAGCCTGTTTGGACAGGCGAAAAAGCCACCGAGCAGGAAAGAACATAACGACCGCAATGACAATGTAAAAAGCCCCAAAGAAACGCCCTAAATGTAGAGGGCCTAGGTTCAAAATCATCATCACCACACCGGCAACAAAAATCACTCCCAACCCAATAAAGCCTAAAACCGCTAAAAACTTCAGCCAGGGAGCCATACCACCAAACGCTTGCTTGGTTTTATCTGTCATTTGAACCCTCCTTTTTCGTAGCGACTATGCCAGAAGTCTTAGCCCTAAAAGGCTTGGTGTCAACCTCCACTCCTTCATCGTTTCAACGTCAGCCAGCTAAGACTCCCTACGATTAAAACCATACCGCCCGCTTGAAAAATACTAGGAATCTCTTTTAAGACGAGCAGGGCGGTAAGTACGGTGACGACAGGTATTAGGTTTAAAAAGGCTGAAGGGAGAACAGGCCCCAGCTCTTTCAAGGCGTATAAAAACCCCACATAGGCCAGGCCAGAGCAGAACACCCCCAAAAAGGATAGCTCCGCTAGGCCTGTAAGCGTCATCGTAGGAAAACCTCCCCCCTCCCCTATAACAAAGGGCAAGTACAGAAGTACCGCAAAGAGGGTTTGAAAGGTCGTTTGCTGAAGGCTAGAAAAACGATCCCTGAGTTTTTTTCCTAAAAAGGTATAGCCAATCCACGAGGCCATGGCCCCTAAGACCAGCAGATTGCCCCCTAGGTTTGCGCTTGCAAGGTTTGGCCAGGCCCCATCAAAAAGAACAAGCCATACTCCCACCAACGAGACAAGCACAGCACCAGTTTGACCCCAAGGCAGACGGGCACGTCGTTTAACGGTATCGACCAGCAAAACAAAGACAGGAATCGAGGCCACCAGCATCGAAGCTGTCGAGGCTTGCGTGTAGCGCAGGCCTGTGTTTTCTAAAACCATATAAAGGACAATTCCCAAGGCCGAGGTCAGCACAAAACGCCCACGAAACCCTTTTTCAAGCCTCCAAGACTCCTTTTGCCACAACATTAAGGGGACAAGCACGGCCAAAGCTGGCCCCAGACGCAGCCAGGCAATCATCGGCGGGCTTAACTGGCTCAACAATTGTTTCGTCAGGACAAAAGACACTCCCCAAAGCACTACCGCCGACACCAAGGTCAGCCAAGGTAAAACCCGCCGTTGGCGAAACATTCGGTTCAAAACTTCTCCACGGTTCACCCTCTTTTTTTAGGTAAGAGTGAGCCTTACCACTACGTAGTCGTGAGGCTTGGTATAACGTAGCAAACACACTCAACATAACCTAGACAAAACCCTAAGAGCTAGTTAGCAAAAGGCGGATTTTCTTTATACTTGACTTATAAACACAAGTAGATTAACTATTACAAACAGAGAGGGGCATAAGCATGGAGCACTCGGGTCTTGTCTTAGGCTTGGCGGGTCTTGCCGTAGGGTTACTCGTTGGTCTGTCTGGAGTGGGCGGCGGCACGCTCATGACTCCCCTTTTACTCTCCTTGGGCTTTCCCCCCGTTGACGCCGTTGGAACTGACTTGGTTTACGCGGCCATCACCAAAGCAAGCGGTGCCTATCTGCATTCCCGTCGCCACAATGTGGCCTGGCCGTTAGTCGGCTGGTTGCTTTTGGGGAGCTTACCGGCTTCTATTCTAACACTCGTTGTTTGGCAAAGACTCGGCGTTCCCCACGCCGTTCAGGCTACTACCGTCAAGGTGCTCTTGGGTCTTGTCTTGATCGGTACCGGAGCTTTGGTTCTATTACGCCTGAGCTTGCACAAACCCGTCATAGACTCACCGTCCGAACCAACCCAACCTCCCCGCAAAGTTCTGACAATTCTTCTTGGAGCGTTCTTAGGTGTCCTCGTTACCCTCACTTCTGCAGGGGCAGGCGCTGTGGGTGCCGCCGCTTTGAGTTTACTCTTTCCCCGACTTTCGGCTTCAAAAATCATTGGCAGCGACCTTGCCCATGCTTTTCCCCTAACTCTGACAGCGGGTTTAGCCCAGCTTGCCACCGGGCATGTCGATCTTTGGGCAGTCTTATGGTTAAGTCTGGGGTCGATTCCGGCCCTTGCCGTTGGTTCGTGGTTAGCACCCAAAGTGCCAGATCAAATCTTGAAACCCGTCATGGGCACAGGGCTGGCCCTTTTGGGTCTTACCTTGGTCTAATCGCCTCGCCTTCGTCCGCAGGAATCTTACACATCCTGAGCATTTTTCTCTTTCTTTTCTGACTTATTGAGTTAGAATGAATAAATAGCCGCATTTACGGTAGCTAGGGAGGAATTGTGCGCAAAGTTGATTTGGTTCATAAAAAGCTGTTTAACCTGGAACGGACCCTTGCCGTGCCGCTTTTTGAGCGTACCGCCTTTGGCTGGGAGGTGCTTCCGCTGTTGAAAGACTTCATTCGCGAAACCGGCCCCAAATTGGGCAAAGACTACGAACAGATTGTCGAAAATGTTTGGGTTGGCAAAGGTTGCCTCATTGACCCGCGGGCAGCCCTGATTGGGCCGGCAATTATCGGCCATGATTGCGAGTTACGTCCAGGCTGTTATATTCGTGAGAACGTTCTTGCCGGAAACAACTGCGTTCTGGGGAATTCCACCGAAATCAAAAACTCGATTCTCTTTGACGGTGTGCAGGCGGCACACTTTAACTACTTGGGCGATTCCGTGGTCGGCTACATGGTGCATTTGGGTGCAGGGGCAATTTTGTCCAACCTCAAGTATACCAAGACAGAAATTGTCCTTCACCCCGAAGAAGGTCCCGTCCAAACCGGCCTCAAAAAATTTGGTGCTTTGTTAGGTGACTTCGTGGATGTGGGCTGTCAAACCGTTCTTAACCCCGGGACCATTGTTGGCCGCAATACGGTGGTTTACCCCATGGTGAATCTGAGGGGACTCATTCCTCAGGACAAAATTGTCAAAGGCGCCGTTGAATGGGATCAACTGCGCTAGGTCACCAGCATTAGCACCGAAGCTCAGAGTGAACCTTCTTTAGAACCTCGACTCGTCAATTGCCGTACCTGCGGAAGCTTTTTCGCTTTGCAGGACGGCTCAAAACAGGTATACTGCTCGCCGGAATGCGCCGAGACCTTTGACCTTTGCCGGGTCTGTCAGAAGCCCTTTCCCCATGAGCCGGACGGCGACGGGCTATGCAGTCCCGCTTGCCGAGAAAAGCCCCAGAATTTTCAAAGCTTGTTCGATCGGCTCGAATTTTAACCAAGGAGTCTTCTATGAAGCTGATCTTTTTAGGCCCCCCCGGCGCTGGTAAAGGGACATTAGCCGTTCTTGCCAAAGAGGCGTTTCACCTCCCCCATATTTCAACGGGAGATATTTTTCGGTCCAATATTAAAGAGGGCACACCTTTGGGCCTTAAGGTGAAAAAGATCCTCGACTCGGGCGCGCTCGTTCCTGACGAAACCACCATCGAAATTGTTCAAGACCGCTTGAACAAAGCCGATTGCCAAAACGGTTACTTACTTGACGGTTTTCCCCGCACTGTTACGCAGGCCCAGGCACTTGACGGCTTTGCCAAGCCCGAAGCGGTAATCAACTTTGTCCTCGCCGACGGGGTGATTGTTCAACGCTTGTCGGGACGACGCGTTTGTAAAGCCTGCGGAGCCAGCTTTCACCTTCAGAACCTCCCTCCCCGTCAACCGGGAGTCTGTGACAACTGTTCTGGTGAGCTTATTCAGCGCCCTGACGATGCTCCCGAAGCCATCCAAGAACGCTTGCGTGTTTATAAGGCTCAAACTGAACCCCTCATTACCTTTTACCGGCAAAAAGGCTTGCTCAAAGATATTGACGCGGCGCCTGCTCCCGAGTCGGTTCTCGCCGCCTTGAAAAAGGCCTTGAACGTCTAATGGACGCCATTGTCACGGTGGTCGGCAAGGACCGCGTCGGGATTATCGCTGGGGTCACCCAAGCTTTATCGGCTTCAGGTGTCAACATCCTCTCGATCAGCCAAACCATCCTCGAAGAATACTTTACGATGATCATGAAGGTGGATATAGGGCATCTGTCCGTTGATCGAAAAACCCTCAATGACAGGCTAGAAGTCGAGGGACGCCAGTTAGGTGTGCAGATTACCCTCATTCACGAAGAAGTTCTGAAAGCGATGCACAGGATCTAGAATGGTTTTTACGAACGCCGAAATTGACGAAACAATCCAGATGTTCCGCTCCCAAAAGCTGGATGTCCGCACCATTACCATGGGCATATCCCTTCGTGACTGCGCTAGCACTTCGGGAGCGCAGGCTCGTCAAAAAATTTACGACAAAATTTGCCGCTATGCCGAGAACCTCGTTAGTGTCGGTGAGGCCATTAGCCTCGAATACGGTATACCCATCATTAACAAGCGCATCGCTGTCACACCCATCGCTATGGTTGCCGAAGCCTCCTCGGACAAATCGTACGTTGCCTTTGCGCACACGCTTGATGCGGCGGCCCGTCAAACAGGGGTCAACTTTCTCGGTGGGTTTTCGGCTCTGGTACAAAAGGGCTATACCAGGGGTGACCGTATTCTCATCCGTTCCATACCCCAAGCCCTCGCCGAAACCGAAAGGGTGTGCGCCAGCGTCAACGTTGGCTCTACTCAGGCCGGAATCAACATGGACGCCGTTCGTCAGATGGGTTTTGTGCTGAAAGCTCTGGCAGGACGTACCGCCAACGCCCAGGGTTTAGGGTGTGCCAAGCTGGTTGTCTTTGCCAACTCGGTCGAAGATAACCCTTTTATGGCCGGGGCCTACCACGGTCCTGGCGAAGGCGAAGTCGTCATCAATGTCGGTTTGTCTGGTCCTGGGGTTATCAAGAGTGCCCTCGAG
Source organism: bacterium (assembly GCA_021781625.1). The sequence continues at coordinate 22,233 of JAJXWL010000007.1, read as the reverse complement.
AACCTTGAAAAAGCACCCTTTGATACGGTGGCCGAAACCATCAAACGAACCGCCTTCAAAATTACCCGGATGGGAGAACTTGTCGCCCGAGAGGCCAGCCGACGCCTCAACGTTCCCTTTGGAATCATTGACCTTTCGTTGGCCCCCACCCCAGCGGTGGGCGATTCCGTTGCCAGAATTTTGCAAGAAATGGGGCTAGAACGGGTGGGAGCTCCCGGGAGTACAGCGGCACTGGCCCTTCTTAACGATGCGGTCAAAAAAGGCGGCATTATGGCCAGCTCACATGTGGGGGGCCTTTCAGGGGCCTTCATTCCCGTTACCGAAGATGAAGGAATGGTCGAGGCGGTTCAAAGCGGGGGCTTATCCCTCGAAAAACTCGAAGCCATGACCTGTGTGTGCTCGGTGGGTTTAGACATGATTGCCGTTCCCGGTGATACCCCCGCCCAAACCCTGTCGGGGCTGATTGCCGATGAGGCTGCCATAGGGGTAATCAACCATAAGACGACTGCCGTGAGAGTCATCCCCGTCCCCGGCATGAAAGCGGGCGACTGGGTGGAATTCGGCGGACTCTTGGGGGGTGGCCCCGTCATGCCGGTCAGCACCCTCTCGTCTGCGGCCTTTATCGATCGTGGGGGACGAATTCCCGCTCCGGTGCACAGTTTTAAAAATTAACGGTGTTGAGTCGATTCGTGTTCGTACTGTACCAAGGTTTCGACCCGGCGGTTGCCCAGTTGTCGCTCGGGGTGCAAAAAGGGTAGGCCGACCACACAAAATAAATCGGTCACCAAGGCTCCAGCCTCCTCCAAGAGCTCGGCGGAGGCGCGGAGAGTCCCCCCCGTAGCCAGCAGGTCATCCAAGAGCAAGAGCCTCATCCCAGGCCTGACATCCGCCCGCTGAACTTCGATTTCGGCCTCGCCGTATTCCAGAGCATAGCGTTTGCTTAGGGTAAGCCCAGGGAGCTTTCCTTTTTTGCGAATGAGAATCAAGGGCAAACCTAGTTTGAGTGCCAAGGGGGCGGCAAAGACAAAACCCCGCGATTCCACGGCGGCAATTCCCGACAGGCCCCGCGACTGGTAGCGCTGAGTTAACTCGTCGATGACATAGGCATAGGCCTCCGGCGAGGATAAAATTCCCGTAATATCATAAAAGAGAATACCCGGTTTGGGAAAATCAGGAATCTTACGAATGACTGCCTCAAGATCAAACTCCATAACGGCCCCTCCCGCTCCCTTTTGTTGGTAACACGTTTCACCCCGACTGTCAAATTGTCTAGGACAGACGTTTGCGTTTCACACGAGGTCTGGGGTAAGGTGTTAAGCATGACGTTGAATTACCGAAAAATAGGAGCTGGCCGTCCTTTGGTTTTTCTTCATGGCCTTTTTGGTTCCGGCGACAATTGGTTGACCTTGGGGGCCAAGTTCACTGGTTGTGAGGTATGGCTCCCCGACCTAAGGAACCACGGCGATTCCCCCTGGGCCGACGAGTTCTCGGTTCCCCTTTTGGCAGGCGATCTTTTAGACTTTTTGACACAACACCAGCTCGAGTCCGTGCTGGTGGGAGGTCACTCCCTTGGTGGCAAAGTGGCCATGGAAGCGGCGTTATCCGAACCCCAACGCTTTCGGGGGTTAATCAGTTTGGACATGGCTCCACGAGCCTACGAGCCGCATTACGCTGGCTTCGTTCCCGCCTTGCGAGCCCTCGACCTAGCGACCCTAGCCAGCCGGTCTGAGGCTCAAAAAGCCCTCGAAGCCCAGATCCCTGACCGCCCCACCCTTCAGTTTCTCCTAAAAAGCTTGGTTCCCCAAGAAGGCTCACCCTCCTGGCGCTGGAAACTTAACCTGCAAGCCCTCGAAACGCACTATGACGAAATTTGGAAACCCTTACAGGGGCAAACGCCCCAAGGCTCGCCTCGTTCGTACCCCGGACCAGCCCTCTTCTTGGCCGGAGGGAACTCTGACTACGTTCGCTTGCAAGATCACGCTCTGATTCGGCAGTTATTTGAGCAAGCTGAGCTTCAAACCATACCCCAGGCTGGGCATTGGTTGCATGCCGAAAAACCTCAAGAAGTACTGGCGGCTATCAATACTTGGCTTTCGCGGCAACCGTAAAATGGAGCCTAGATCCCGTCAAGAGCCTGGGGTCTTTGACCGTATCCGCGCTGTTCTAAGAACTCTTCCTGCGGGCCGAGTCGTGTCTTATGGCCAAGTGGCGGCGTGGGCGGGCTTGCCCCGAGGGGCAAGAACCGTAGTCTGGGTTCTGCGAACCTCGCCGGGCCTCCCCTGGCACCGCGTTCTTCGCGCCAATGGGCAACTCGCCTTGAGTGACCCTATAGAACGCGACCTTCAGCGTCAACTTTTAGAAGCGGAGGGCGTCACGGTGACCAACAACCAAGTCTCGGCAGACTTTTTCCTGGCGACCAACCCACAAACAACCCGAATTTGACACTTAACAGATTTTCTCCTAGAGTTAAAGAATGAGTGCCGACCGCTGGAAGGACTTACGGGAATTCTTTTTGTCGGTAGAAACCCAAGCCTGGTCAGCGCAATCCCTTCAAGACGCCCTGCAGACGATACTGAATCAAATTACCAGGCTTTTAGATGCCGATAGAATGGCTCTTATTGTCTTCAACGAACTCCGTACAGGGCTGGATTTCTACCTTCGCTCTGGTCCCGGCCAAGAACTGATCGATCTAAAGGTTTCAGCTTCCGAGATGCTTTCAGGGTTGAGTGGTTGGGTGATCAAAACTCATCAAAGTGCACTTTCGTCACAGTACCTAAGCGATCCCCGTGAATCCGAAGCCGTTAAACGTCGTCGAAGTGAAACGGCGGCAGGATCAATCCTGGTTGTGCCTCTGCTCTCGGGTTCCCATTTACTGGGAACACTAACAGCGATTAACCTTCCAGGCCAACGGGATTTTGAGGACCATGACCAGCACCTTTTGGAACTCGTAGCTGATTATAGTGGAAACCTCATTACCCATGTCCGGCTTCTTCAAGAACTACGGCAAGCCAAAGAAAGCGCCGAAGCAGCGGCTCAAGTCAAAACCCAACTTCTCTCGAACTTGAGCCATGAATTACGCACACCGCTTTTCACGTTGATAGGGTTTACCGAACTTTTAAAGGGAACAATCCTCACTGACACGCAGTCCGACTACTTAGACGCCCTCGAATCGGCCGAAACGCACCTGGCCAACCTAATTAATGGGCTTATCGACCTGGCGAAAGTCGAAGCAAAGGAGCTCCACTTAGAACTCGACACCCTTGTCTTCGATAAGCTCGTTCATAACCTCGTCGCTAGTTGGGGACCTCTGGCGACCTCCAAGGGTTTGACCCTGGTCGTCAAACTAAGCGGACAATTGCCCCCCGTTGTCGAAACTGACCCAGAACGGCTAAGGCAAATTCTCGACATTCTTTTAGACAACGCGATAAAGTTTACGCACCAGGGTAGCATCCGTGTCGACTTGAGTGCGACGCAACACCCCGCTGGCCTGCGCGAGTTAACCGTCAACGTCAGCGATACGGGGATTGGGCTATCCCCAGAAAAGCAACAGCAGTTGTTTCAACCCTTTCAACAGATCGATGGTTCTTCTCGCCGACAATACGGTGGCCTCGGCCTAGGGTTAGCCTTGGCACAACGGTTGGTGCAACTTTTAGGAGGGAAACTCACCGTAACGAGTGTCGAGGGTAAAGGCTCGGAATTCTTAGTAAAAATTCCTTTCCTGCCGTTTCAAGTCGAGGCACCCGGTCGCTTAGAAGAGCACCCCGAGGTCCTTTTTGTCGAGGATGACCCTTTTTTAGGTCTCGCCTTGCAAAAGGCCAGTGAACAGCTGGGTTTACGCTTTGTCCTTGTAAATACAGTTTCTGTGGCCCTTAAAGAAGTTGCCAAGGGGAACTTTCACTTTGTCTTTTTGGGGACTCAACTTTCGCTAACCCCCCTGTTAGAAGCTCTCAACCAACTCAAAAATGCCTGTGCTCGCTTGGCCCCGCCCGAATTTGTTCTTCTTTTGTCAGAAGGCACCGAAGCGGAGCTTGAACGGCTTCAACAGCGGGGTTTGACCGTCTTACCCCGTCCCACCACAGCGGCGCGGTTGCGAGAATATTTTCTTAACAAACGCGCCAAGGGGTGAACCTTTCGCCTAGAAGTTCAATGGTCCGTTCTGGTTAGGCATGGGTCTTACGATAAATTCTTTTTTCGAAAGGTACTTGATTCCTTCGACCGTTGCCCTTGCCGCCGAAACAGTAGTGGTGTAAGGGATTTTTTTTCGCACGGCTTCAATACGAATTTGCGCATCGTCCGAGTGACTGTAGCGTCCTTTGGGCGTATTGATTAGCAGATGTACTGCTCCTGAACGCATAAGGTCAATGACATTCGGGTGCCCTTTTTGGATCTTTTGAACAGCCTCGGCAGGAATACCCTGCTGACCAAGGAACTCGGCAGTCCCCGGGGTTGCGGCAACACTAAACCCTAGTTGGTATAAGTCCTTGACGATGGGCAGGATAGAATCTTTGTCTAAGTCATGCACCGACACGAAGACTTTTCCAGAGGTCGGGAGTGTCGTTCCCACCCCAGCTTGAGCTTTTGCATAGGCCTCGCCAAAGCTTGCCCCCGTCCCCATCGTCTCACCAGTGGATTTCATTTCTGGTCCCAGCATCGGGTCTAGGTCTTGAAAACGGTCAAACGAGAACACGGCTTCTTTCACAGCCCAACCCGTCAAACAAGTTCCCACGCCAATCCCGTTTTCTTTGACTAAGCCTTGTGAAGCTAGACTCTCACCTGACCAAACCCGCACCCCGGTCTCGACCAAATTGACCCCAGAGGCTTTGGACAAGAACGGCACCGTGCGACTTGCCCGGGGGTTGACTTCGAGGATGTACAAAAGGCCGTCTTTTTCGGCAAATTGGATGTTGAGAAAGCCGATTACCGGCAAATCACGGGCAATTTTGACCGTGGCGTCAATCATTTCTTGGATAATATGCGGCTTGGTCATGTAGGCGGGAAAAACACAAGCCGAATCGCCCGAGTGAATACCTGCGGCTTCGATATGCTCCATGATTCCGCCGATATACACATTTTTACCGTCACTGACGGCATCCAGGTCGTACTCAAAAGCATCCTCTAAGAATTGATCCACCAAGACGGGACGTTTTTCGTTCATCGTTACGCCTTTGGTAAAGAAGATTTCTAAATCCTCGGGAGTGCTGGCGATAAACATGGAGCGTCCGCCCAGGACAAAACTGGGACGCAACAGAACAGGAAAGCCGATTTCGGCGGCAAAACGCCGTACTTCTTCGGGATTCGCCGCCTTGCGGTTGGCAGGCTGACGAAGTCCTAAACGCGTCACTAACTGCGAAAACAACCCTCGGTCTTCGGTGGCGTCGATGCCGGCCAGGCTGGTTCCCAGGATACGGGCCCCCCAACCTTGCAACTCCTCGGCCATATTTAAAGGAGTCTGCCCCCCTAATTGCACAACAACGTCACGAACCCCTTCTTTGCGAAGAATTTCTTTGACATGTTCGGGGGTAAGAGGCTCGATGAACAATCGGTCCGAAACATTGTAGTCGGTCGATACCGTTTCGGGGTTCGAATTGATAATGATGGTTTTTCGGCCCAACTTGCGAAAAGCCAACGACGCCAAAGTACAACCGGTGTCAAACTCAAGGCCTTGACCAATGCGGTTAGGTCCTGAGCCCAAGATGGCCACCGTTGAGGCGCCGCTGGACCCGCCTTCATCAATTTCGCCCCACGTCGAGTAAAAGAAGGGGGTCTGCGCTTCAAACTCGCCAGCACAAGTATCAACAAAGTGATACCCAGCGTGGAGGTTGTGCTGTTCACGGAAGGCTTCGACCTCCCCAGCGGTTTTACCTACTAAAGAAGCAATATACGGGTCCGAAAGGCCAGCTTGCTTGGCTTCAAGAACCAACGCTGCCGTGAGCCCGTGCGCCTTGAGGCGGCCTTCTAACTCAAGCTGTTCCAAAATGAGGTACAGGAACCAAGGGTCAAACCCCGTTCGTTTTTGTACCTCGGGAAGGGCTGAAGGACCTTGCCGTTTTAAATAGGTAAAAGCCGCCAGCAATCGCCTGGGATGCAAGGTATCAAGCATTGGCGCCAACTCTTGGTCGGTAACCGGAAGCTCTTGGAGGTTTTGAAACCCAATTTCGGCCGCCCGAAGAGCCTTGTTGAGGGCCTCGAGGGCGGTCCGCCCCAAAGCCAAAGATTCACCCACGGATTTCATCTGAGTTCCCAGGGTTTTGTATCCTGCAGGGAATTTTTCTAACTCGAAGCGGGGAACCTTGACAGCACAGTAGTCCAAGGCGGGTTCAAAACACGAAACCGTTTTGCCGGTAATTTCGTTGACGACCTCATCCAAACTGTAGCCCACGGCCAGGCGAGCCGAACACTTGGCAATCGGAAACCCGGTAGCTTTTGACGCCAAGGCCGAGGAGCGCGAAACGCGGGGGTTCATTTCAATAACCACCATGCGGCCATTGGCAGGGTTGACGGCAAACTGAACGTTTGAACCACCGCAGTCTACGCCAACCGCCCGCAAAACTTCGATCGACGCGGTACGCATTTGCTGATATTCACGGTCACTGAGGGTTTGAATAGGCGCTATGGTAATCGAGTCGCCAGTATGAACGCCCATGGGGTCAATATTTTCAATGGAACACACGACGATCGCATTATCATTTTTATCGCGCATGACCTCCATCTCGAATTCTTTCCAGCCAATAAGAGATTCTTCGACCAAGCACGTATGAACAGGCGACTCAGCTAAGGCACGTTCCAACAGGGGGCGAAACTCTTCGGCTGTGCGAGCAATAGCCCCGCCCATCCCCCCCAGGGTAAAGCTAGGCCGCAAGATCAACGGAAAGCCCGGGTCGAGTTCTAACTCCCGAGCTTCGTCATAATTACTGACGAGCTTGGAGCGGGGACTTTCCAGGCCAATTTCTGCCATGCGTTTTTTGAACAAACCGCGATCTTCGGCTAGCCGAATCGCCTCGATATTGGCACCGATGACCTCGACACCGTACTTTTCTAACAAACCCAATTCTGACATTTTGAGAGCCAAGTTGAGGGCGGTTTGGCCGCCCATGGTCGAAATGACCGCATCGGGGCGTTCCGTCTGGAGGATTTTTTCCATGTAATCGGGAGTCAGAGGTTCCATGTATACGGTGTCGGCTAGGCCGGGAGTGGTCATCATGGTTGCGGGATTGGGGTTGATCAAAACGACCTGATACCCCTCCTCTTTAAGGGCTTTGACCGCTTGCGTACCCGAGTAGTCAAATTCGCACGCCTGACCGATCACAATAGGGCCAGAACCAATCAGCAGGATTTTTTTCAGATCTTTTCGAGCGGGCATAGATTCTCCTTAAAGTTTTCCTGCTTGCCGGGGTTGCGCTTTGAGCACATCAAGAAACGACTGGAAGATCCATGCCGAATCATGGGGGCCGGGACAAGCTTCGGGGTGAAATTGAGCGCATTTAACGGGTAAGGTTTTATGGTAGATTCCTTCAATTGTTCCGTCATTGGCATTGCGGAACCACACTCCAACGTCGGGGGGAAGGCTGGCCTCCTCGACGGCAAACCCGTGATTCTGAGTTGTCACAAACACCTTTCCGGTAAGTTCATCCCGTACAGGGTGATTTACACCGTGATGACCAAATTTCATTTTGTAGGTTTTTGCCCCCAGTGCCAACGATATCAATTGGTGGCCTAAGCAAATACCAAAGACAGGCAGGCGCGCCATCAAGGTTCGAATTAACGCGATCTGGGTACCAAGAACTGCGGGGTCACCAGGGCCCGAGGAATATAAAACAGCATCAGGCTTTCGTGCAAGGATTTCTTCGGCTGTCGATGAGTCTGGCAAAACCGTTACTCGTGCTCCCCGTGAAACAATTTCGCGAACAATGTTCATTTTGATGCCCGAGTCGACCAAAACCAAGCGCGGGCCATCCCCTTCGCCAAACTCGGCAGGGGCCTCAGTACCGACCTCAGGAGTCAAGTCACAACCTTCCATTGAGGGGAACCCGGCTAAGTAGGCCAGGGCCGCTTGTCGCTCGGCTTCACTGGGTGAATCACCAGCAATGGCTACAATCACCCCATTCTGAGCCCCGTGTTCCCTCAGGTGGAGGGTTAACCGTCTCGTATCAACCCCTGTTATGGCCGGGGTGTCATGTTTCTGCAAGAACTTCTCTAAAGTTAAGCGTCCCTCGGGTACAGGGCCTTCGTAATATGACCTCATCACGAGCGCCGAGCATTTAATACCCTGTCGAGTGACCCCCTCTTCAGGGCCAATTTCAGACCATTGATCCAAAGTGCCGTAGTTGCCCGCATGGGGATAGGTCATCACCACGATCTGCGCCGTGTACGAAGGATCGGTCAGAACTTCGTGATAACCGGTCATACCCGTGTTAAAGACAACTTCGCCGGCACCCTTGCGATCCGCATGGCCCGCGATCAACTGGTCTACCCGAAAGGCCGCCTTACCCACCGATCGGCCAGGGTAGAAGGTCCCATCCTGCAAAAACAAACATACGGATTCGCGCATTTGCCCCTCACCTTCGTTCTCGCCCCAAACACCACCGTATCTTGGACAGAAAACTACAGATTAAAAAAAAACCGGCTGTCTGCCGGTTTTTACCAAAAAACAATTCTTCCGGGGAAGGATTTGAACCCTCACAAACAGATCCAGAGTCTGTAGTGCTACCATTACACCACCCGGAAATTAAACTTCGTCGGAAAAAATAGCCTGTTTCCCGCTACCCTGTCAAGGAGCTTTTTTGGTTCCCTCAGAAAAAAATCCGCTTAAAAAACGGTTGAGGTATTCTCGTTTTAGCTGTTCCTGTTTTTCTTTGGTGAGCTGGTGGTCGGGACCATAATCTTGTGCTGTAACCACCGGTTTGGTCCCAGCGGCGGCACTAGTATAGACAAGGTTAAGGTCGGCAACGTTTTGCCAGGCCACCGTTTGCCCCTCAACCGAGCGGGGATCAACCGTTCCTGTCAAAGTTAAGGTGTCCAAACCACCTGACACCTGAAGCGTCCTACTGCCCTCAATCTGTGCCACTCCGGAGGGGTCAACAGAGACAACACGAACGGTTAATGAAAAGTTCTTTACCTTCCACTGCGAATCCAAAGCAAGCTTTTCGCCGCCCGAGGTGGTTCCGGGGGGTAAGTTCAACCCTGCAGCACTACCAAAATCCAGCGAGACCGCCTGATTAGACGTACGAGCCGCTTTAAAAGAAAGGGAGGCTTCTCCCGTCAGAATAACGTGAAGAAAGTCTCCCTGATGCAAAGTCTGCACCCCTGAGTAATAACCTTTGGACCCGGGGGCCCAAAGGGACTCTGCGCCTGCCAGCGCCGCCATAAGCAGGAAAAGCAACAACCAACCTGCTCTCATGAGGTTTCCTAGCGGATTCTCTTCTTGTGGCGGTTTTTTCTCAGCTTCTTTTTACGTTTATGCGTGGCGATCTTTTTCTTTTTCCGTTTGCGTCCACAGGGCACGGTGCGCTCCTTCCGAAATGATTCAGAGAGTATAACGGTACCCTTCTACCTCGTCAACTGGCGCAATACCTCAAGAAAGGGTTCTGGATTATCAGGATTCACGGCCTGCGCGCCCTCAATTCGGCGAAAAAAGGTGCGTTGTCGTTTGGCGTACTGGCGCGAATGCCACCGCAAGGCTTGAATTGCCCCATCGCGGCTTCCTTGACCATGAACAAGCCACGGTAAAAACTCGGCGTAGCCTATGGCCCTTAAGCCAGGATCTTTTTCAGAATAGCCGTCACTCAACAGTCCTTGAATCTCGTCAAGAAGTCCCTCCGCAAGCATTTGATCGATTCGTTCATCTAAACGGCGTGATAGCTCTTCTTTAGGGCGTTCCAAGGAAAAAATCTCAAGTTGATAATCGGAACGAGGTTGCTGGGGGCGGGCAAACGCCGACAACGGTTTACCTGTTTGCAAAAAAACTTCCCAGGCTCTAGTCCAGCGGTAAACATCCTGAGCGCCCAAGCGTTGAGCGGTAACAGGATCAAGCTTGCTATAGCGTTCTTTTAGCCCGGAAAAACCCCAAAGTGCTAAATCTTTTTCGGCTTGCAGACGAATCTCGGGGTCAGAGGCTGGCGTTAGAGGCAACCCATAGATAAAATTCCAAAAGTAAAAAGCCGTGCCCCCACAAAGCACAGGAATTTTTTCTCGACCATGGATGCCCGGAAGAACACTTTCGGCGTGAGCAAGAAAAGCCCCTACGTCGAAACTTTCGCGCGGATCAACAATATCTAACAAATGGTGGGGAATTGCAGAACGTTCTTCAAGGCTAGGTTTGGCCGAGCCTATATCAAGGCGACGGTACACCTGAACAGAATCGACAGTGACAACCTCGCCGAAAGCTGAGGCGTGGTCGATCAGGAAGCGGGTTTTCCCCACTCCTGTCGGACCAAAAACAAGCACAACTGGTTTAGTCTTGGAGCTGATACTCAACTTTTTTCGAGAAGATCTGAGTTAACGCTGTGGAAACGATTTTATTGTTGTTTTGTTCAAGATCGTCATCGCCGACTTCTGTGATTTGTCTCGACCGACGAATCACGGCGTTGGTTACCTCGTAAATGTTGCCGTCAAAATCGACAATCCTATCCAAGCAAATACCCAAAGCGGCCTCCTAAAGACAAAAAATTATACACAAAACAGAGCAAGCTGTAAAGAGCTACGAGGAGGCTTTTACCTGGGATATTTGCGCTCTCACACGGGTAACCTCGTCAGGACGGTTCAGCTTTTTCCACAACGACAGTGCGCTTTGAAGCGCCTTTAGGCGAAAGGCTTGGGGAACCCCTTCGCCAGACTGACGGACGGCGGACTCTAAAAGCCGAGCGGCCGTCTCAGGCTGGCCCTGCTGTTCCGCTAAATCGGACAACGCCAAACGAGCTTGAAAGATGGATAAATCATCCCCGAGACGGCTTGCCGCTTTTAAGAAAGCCCGCGCTTGATCATATTTTTGCTGGCGGAGGGCCCAAAGGCCTGCAGCCCTTAACGCCTCGGAACGTTGAGACGCCCATGGGGCGGTTCCTGCCAGCTTAGCTAAGGCTGTGAGAGCCTCAGAAGAGTCGACATCAATGCGACTGATCCACCATTGAAGCTCCAATTCCGTCTCAGCCTCGGGTGAAAGTGGCCAGGTTTTTGCTATTTTATAGAATTGGGCAAAGCCTTGGGGAGTCGCTCGGCTCATTTGCAGACAGGCGGCCTTCAAAACAGAAACAGCCTCGATGGTGCGTCCGTAGGTATGAAAATATTGGGCATAGCGGGCAAAGGCTTGATGAAGATCCCCGCCCGGCTGAACCAAGGCGCCTGCGGCTTGTGGCAGAGCGATTTCGGCCGCCTTGGTCTGAGGGTAATGTACGACCACATAGCTGTAGGCCTTCGCGGCCTCTTCGGCCTTACCTAGGGTTTGCGCGGTTTGAGCCCAATGATTGAAAAGTTCCGCGACAACTTCAGGCGTCTTATGGTAAAGGTCAGCCATCTGTTCAAGGCGCTGCCAGGCTTGAGCCTCATGCCCCAGCTGAAGATCGGCGACGGCGGCCTCTTCCCACCAGTCTGCGGGTAACGTTGGGGAACGGCTGGTCAATTCCGGTGTCCAGACCTCTAAAGCCTGTTGGGGCTTTCCTTGTCGCGCTAAACACAGACCTTCTAAAAATAAGGCCTCTTGTCGGTGAGAGGACTCGGGATAGGTTTTGACAAAACCTGCATAAGCGGGTGCCGCTTTTGCCCAAAGTTGCCCAGTACTTAAGGCCTGAGCCTGATACCAGGCCGCCTTTTCCTGGTCAGGTAGCTGTTCGGGTAAAGTCAGATGGGCAACGGCCTTGGCGTAGGCCTCAGACGCCTGGTCATAACGGGCCTCTCGGAACAGCACAGCACCCAACGCGGACCAAGCGGCCCCTGTCCAAGGGCCCTCGGGGCTTTCGTTGATCAATCGCTTAAGACTGGCTTGGGCCAGATCGTTCTTGCCACCGTCCAAAAACGCCATACCCCGTGCCAACAATGCTCGCCAATACAGGTCCTTTTGCTCTGGGTTTGCCGACTCCTGGCTTGGTTGACCGTTGCCGAGGCGCTCCATGAGCGTGTAGAAGTAGCCTTCTGCCCTGAGAGGTTCCCCTCGATTCAGGTAAACCATGCCCATTAAATAGAGCCCTTCGTGGGCCTGGGGGGTAGAACTATAACTTGTCCCCAATTGTTGACAAATTTGAAGTACCTGGCTGGAGTCTCCTAACTGTTGTGCAAGTTTTGCCTGTTCGAGCAGGTAGGTAGGAACCTGCGAAGAGCGGGGGTAGCGACGTAGTAAAAGTTTTAGGGCTTTCTGGGCATGCTCCCAACGTTCTTGTTCTCGCCAAAGCCGAACGCAGTTCCATAAGAGTGCCTCGGTTGGGGCCTGGGAATGTTCCTCGGCCCATCGATAGCAACCTACAGCGGCTTCTGACCTTTGACCCGAAGCTTCTTTAGCTAAAGCCCACGAGAGTTCGGCCTTGGCAGCAAGCTCTTCGTCAGGACCTTGGGTTGCCTTTTCCCAAGAAAGCGCCGAGTCTTCGCGAAGTTGAGTTTGTAGCCAAGCTAAATCTGCCCACACTTTTTGACGAACAGACGACGGTAACTCACCTTTGAGGTAGGCCCTAGCAAAGTACGCCGCCCGAGCCCAGTGGGTTTGCCGTTGTTCAGTATCAATCAGGACGGGTAAAAGCTCCCCGGCCCTGTCGGGGTGGTTCTTCCAAACTTGTTCTAACAGGCTAGCTTCTTGACCTGGACGCTTTGAGGCTAACAAGGGTGCCACCCTTAAGGCGGCGTCAGGGGCTAACGAGCTATGTGGGTAGTCTCGAAGGAGGCGTTCCCAGGCATTTTGGGCCTGTTCCGGCTGTTGTTTGACAAGAAAATCACCAAGACGAATTAACGCCTGGGGTTTGAGCTGGTCGGCTCGTGGCTGGTCTAAGAATTTTGTCCAGGCAAGAACCGCTGAGGGTTCCCCCAGCTTTTGACGGGCCAGCCCCAAATAAAACCAAGCTTGAGCCGTTAGGTCAGAGTCTTGGTTCAGCTTAGTCTGGTGTTCCCAGGCAGTCACAGCCGTTGAGTACAGGCCGGCTTTATAAGCAGCATATCCTTCCCAAAAAGGAAGGCGCTGGGTGAGCGGCCCTGAAGAAACCAGGCGAGCGGCTTTTTGAAAGCTCCCCAAGGCTTGTTCTGGGTGACCTGAGCGCAACAACGCCATGCCCCTCAAAAAGCAGGCCGGGCCCGCCTGGGGATCATCGGGGTACGTTTCAAGAAACTTCGTTCCCAACTCGGCGGTTTCTGTCCACGACTGAGCGTTGAAAGCTTGTTCCAGAGCCGCCCAAAGGTGGTGAGGGGTTTCAGCCCAAGCCGCCGCCCCCACCCACAACAAGGCCCCCAAGAGCAGAACTTTGTTCATCGTGCCGGTGCCGGTTCCGGTTGAGACGGTTTTCGAATTTTTAAGGCCAGCTTTTCACGGCGTAACTCGACGACAATGCGGTCACCTGCGTCTAAATGACCCTTTAAAATCTCGGTAGAGAGCACATCTTCTAACTCGCGCTGAAGCACTCGGCGAAGAGGCCGGGCCCCATACAACGGGTCGTAGCCTTTTTGAATCAACCACGCTTTTGCTTTGGGCGTCATTTCTAAATGTAGATTGCGCTGTAAGAGGCGTTCTCGAACTTCGCCTAGCAAAAGATCAAAAATGACTTCAACTTCTTTCGTCGTCAGGGCATGGAAAACAACAATTTCATCAACACGGTTGATGAACTCCGGTCTAAAAAGACGCTTCAGTTCATTCATCGCCGAGGATTTGATTTCTTGATAGTTCAAAAGTCCTTCTTGCGTCTGAAAGCCCATACCACCGGCTTTGGTTATTTGTCGGGCCCCCGCATTCGAAGTCATAATTAAGATGGTGTTTCGAAACGAAACGGTATGGCCGAGGTTATCCTGTAATTCACCCTCTTCGAGAATCTGCAACAGCAGGTTAAAAACGTCAGGATGGGCTTTTTCAATTTCGTCCAGCAAAACGACGCTGTAGGGCTTGCGACGAATTTTTTCGGTCAAAAGTCCGCCTTCTTCGTAGCCTACATAACCGGGTGGCGCCCCCACCAACCTACTGACGTTATGCTTTTCCATAAAATCAGACATGTCCAGACGAATGAGGTTTTCGGTACTGCCAAAAAGAAAGTCCGCCAACGTCTTGGCTAACAACGATTTTCCCACGCCGGTGGGCCCTAAAAAGATAAACGAGCCTAACGGTCGACGAGGAGAGTTCAAACCCGTCCGCGCCCTGCGGATCGCTGAGGCAATCGCCGAGATCGCTTCTTCTTGCCCCACGACCGACTGGTGCAAAACCGCTTCGACCTGTAAGAGTTTTTCTGCTTCGGTTTGGGCTATCCTGTTCAAAGGAATCCCAGTAACGTCGGCGAGAATATTTTGAATATCTTCAACGGTTACCGTACGGGGCTGAGCCTCTGAGTGAGTTTCCCACCGTTGACGAGCTTCTTCGACTTCTTGCTTAAGACGCCTTACCTCGTCGCGAATGGCTGCGGCTCGTTCGTAGTTTTGGTTGCTCACCAACTCGTTCTTTTCTTTGACCAAAGCTTCTACCTGTTGCTCTAGCTGAGAGACTTCAACAGGTCGATAATTATTTTCAATTTTCTTCTGAGACCCAGCCTCATCCATCAAGTCGATGGCCTTATCGGGAAGGCTACGATCCGAGATATACCGATGCGATAACGAAGCAGCCGCTTCGATCGCTTCGGGAGTGTAGACCACGTTGTGAAATTGGGCGTACTTGTCAGCTATTCCTTGAAGGATCTCGACAGCCTGTTCGACCGAAGGCTCCCCTACAATGACCGGTTGAAAGCGCCGTTCTAAGGCGGCGTCTTTTTCAATATGCTTACGGTATTCTGCTAACGTCGTCGCCCCAATACACTGAATTTCACCACGAGATAGGGCCGGCTTGAGCATGTTGCTGGCATCGATCGCCCCCTCTGCACCTCCGGCGCCAATAATCGTATGCAATTCATCAATAAAGAGGATGACATTTCCCACGGCCGTGATTTCTTTCATCACCCTTTTGAGGCGTTCTTCAAACTCGCCTCGGTACTTGGTGCCCGCGATCAAGGCGGCCAGATCCAAGGTCATAAGACGCTTTCCCGACAACGATGCCGGTACAGCATCGGCAATGATGGCTTGCGCCAAAGCTTCGACAATCGCGGTTTTTCCTACCCCAGGTTCACCAATAAGAACCGGATTATTCTTGGTACGACGGGCAAGAATTTGAATGACACGGGCCATTTCTTTTTCGCGGCCTACGACCGGATCCAAGGCTTTTTTTTGGGCGAGAGCTGTTAGATCACGTGAAAACTCATCAAGGGTCGGGGTCGTTTTTTTGTTCGGCATACCAGGAGTAGGCCTTTTCCAGCGCTGATCTTCGACGGCCGGAAGTTGCCGAGGTTCTCGGGTACGAACCGGGGAGCCGCCAGACAAATCGCTAATGACTTCACGAAGGGTGTCAATCGTAATGCTATTATTTTGCAGGTAAAGTGAAACTACACTGCCCGTTTCGGCAACTGCCGCCAGCAGAAGATGTTCAGTTCCAATGTATTCGTGACCTAAGGCTCGGGCTTCATTGGCACTTTCTTCTAAAATGCGCTTACCTCGCTTAGAGGGGGGCACATCCCCCAACACAAAGCCTGACGGTTTTCTAGGAATCGCTTTTTCAATTTCGAGCTGAAGGGCACTAAGGTCAACATTCATGGATTTGAGTGCCTTATACCCAATGCCTTCTCCATCTTTAAGAAGTGCCAAAATGACATGTTCGGGGAGGAGCTGATCGGAATGAAAACGCCGAGCTTCTTCTTGCGATAAAACGGTCAGGATGCGCTGAGCTCGTTGTGTTAAACCTTTAAACATTCTTCTTGCCCCCCAGCAGAATAGTCCGAAGCACGTCCGATCGCAAAACATCCTCACCTTCTTGGGTAGCTAAAAGAGCCCGTAAATGTGCCCCCTGCAACCGAAAAAATAAGGAATCAAGACGATCACTAACGCTCTCTTTTATTATAATCAATTCTGTTGCTCTTCGCAAAGCCGACAAAGCGGGCAGTGTCTCTTCCCAAGACAACCTTCGGGCATAGGAGAGCAACCCCCAGGCCCTTCCCACGCGATCCTCTAAATCGAGCGTCTTGAGTTTGGCTTCGCGTTGACGAGCCTCAATCTCGCCCTTGGTAATCTTTTCGACAAGGGACAACAGCACCGAGTGCAACTCTTGCTCGCTTCGTCCATGAGAAAAGGCACTTTGTAGCCAGAAAAAATCCGATTCTCCCCGGCTGCCTGCCCAGACGGGAAGAAGCGAAAACCCCTGACGTTCAACAGTTTTCATCATTGCTTCCCACAAGCCCGAAGCTTCAGAGGCGGGCAGATGCAAGAGAGCTGATACCTGAAGAGCACTACCTGCATGGGAGGGGTCAGCCGTGACCCACCCCCACCCGGGACGCCAGGCAAAACCCAAGCGTTGCCCCCAGCTTTCAAGGCTCGATAAAAATCTTTCGATTTCTTGTGGCTGAAAACCAAGGCTCAGCTGACGAAACCTAAGATGGTCTTCACCACCCCAATGAAGGCCCCAAACGTCACGAGGCGACCACCAAGAAACAGCCTCCCTATCTTGAACTAGGCCCTCGGGGACCAAAAGTCGTTCTTGGGCTAAGGCTTTGGTTAAGGGAGGAGCCTCTTTCCAAATAAAGGGAGCACTGAGAGTTTCATCCGTTTGAACAACCTCGGTCAACCGCTGTTTCAACACGTGCTTTTGCTCGGGACGACATCTGAACGAAAAGGGCCAGCCTTCGACATTACGAAAAGCCGTCCATCGAAGGGCAAGAACACAAGGATGGGGTTCGCGAGGTGAGGAATACCAACTTTGTTCGGGGTCAAGGCTTACGGTCACAGCAACTCCTGGAGGGCACGAATCTCATCTCGGAGTTGAGCGGCTTTCTCGAATAGCTCTCCTTCAACCGCAGACCTCAACTCCGTTTGTAACTGAGCCAGGCGTTCTTGACGAGCTAACGGTGAGGCCTTCACTGTCCATACCGGTCTTTCAACCTGATACGCAGGCCAGCCGCGGCGACGAGAACGTTCCTCTAACCATGAGGCAAAGGTAACGTAGCAGTCAGGACAGCCTAACCGACGGGAATGTTGGACTTCGTCCCAGGAAAAGCCACACTGAGGGCAGATTTTCTTTTCTTCGGGCGGGTTCTCCCCTAAGAGAATCGTCAAGCACGAGCGGCAAACCTCCCACTCTTGCTTTTCACCGTCGCGAATGACCTCCAGTTTGGTCAAGACTTCGAGCTTTCCACACCGGCGGCAGGCTCCTGTCATCCCGCCCCCTTATCAAGCACCGGCAAGGTTAAAGCCGGCGCCGTCTCTCGGTTCAACAGCCAACACCGGTGAATGCCCTTGTGAAAATCTCTGGGAACGGTCAAAGAGGTTATCTCTTGACAGCGAACCTTGGGAAACAGCCTCTCATCAAACTTAAACTTCTGATAATTGTTGCTAAAAAAGAGAACTCCATCGGGAGACAATATCTTTAAACACCCCTGGATGAGTGCAGGATAATCTCTTTGCACATCCAACGTTCCTTCCATCTTTTTCGACTGTGAAAAGGTAGGGGGGTCTAGAATGATCAAATCCCATTGCTTTCGTGTTTCAGATTTTAAAAATTCAAAAACATCTCGTCGGTAAAAACGGTGATTCGGCCCCTCAAGAGCATTTAACGCAAGATTTTTTTTTGCCCACTCCCCATAATTGGCATTCAGGTCCACGGTGGCGGTCTCAAAGGCTCCCCCTTGGGCCGCGTAAACCGTAAAACTTCCTGTATAAGCAAAGAGATTCAAAACGCGGCGACCGGCGGACAACCCACGAACATACGACCTTGTCCACCGATGATCCAAAAACAAACCCGTGTCCAAGTAGTCATAAAGGTTAACTAAAAATTTCAAACCGCCTTCTCGTACCGTAACGAGCTGATCGGTTTGATCAAGACGATCGTAACGGGCCCCTTCTTTTTGGCGATGTCGCCGCTTTACGTGAATTCTATCGCCAGGCCAACCGAGAGCCTCTTGAAGGGCTTGTACCACTTGAACGAGGTCTTGTTCTTGTTCCGGCTCTTCCAAGACATAACAAACCATATCTTTTTCGTAGACGTCGATAACCACAGGGAAAACATCTTCTTCAAAGAGGCGGTAACAAGAAATTTGATTGACCTGAGCCCATCGTCGTCGTTGTTGTTGTAAAAACTTCAGGCGTTCCACAAACTCGTCAAGCCGAGGCATCGGCAACATGCTATTCCTCTCCGCTTTCGGCGTTTTGCAGGTCTTTTAACCACCGCTCTGCGACTGGATCTTCTGGGTCAAATTCGAGGACTGTGTCAAAAAAGCCCCGCGCTTGTTCGTGATCTCCTGCACGAAAAGCTAAAACGCCTAAATTACAGAGAATTTTTGTATTTTCGTTATCGCGACGAAGAGCTTTTTCTAAAAGCCGGCGAGATTCTTTTAATTGACCGAGCTCCATTTGGCAAATAGCCATCTCGTTTAAAAGGTCAATTTCGTCCCCCCCCCTCGTTAGTGCCTCGGAAAAGGCGGTTAGGGCGTCCTGCCATTGCCCCAAACGTCGTCTGGCCCAACCTAGCAAAAACCAAGCGTTCCACACGCCCTGGTCTTGTGCAAGAAACTCTTGGATTCGCTCAATGCCTTTTTCTTCTTGCCCCAGAAGAATAAAATCGTAGGCTTCTTTGAAGAGTTGATCAAACCCTTCTCGCCGATCAAACTCGGCTAAGGCCTTTTTGGCCGCTTTTATCTTGGCTTCATCCCGGCTCAGTTCAAAGAAAGCCTCAAACAAGCCGCGAGCCCGTTCTAGGTTCTTTTGCTTTAAATGGAAAAATCCGGCATAGAAAAACGCATCAGGGAGCGGTGGGGTAGCCATCATCGCTTCAGAAAAACGTTTTTGCGCCTGCACGAGGCATTCTTCGGCTTCATTGCCCAATTGGCGTTGCGACAGAGCTTCGGCTTGCTCATCATACAAGAGGGCTAAGTTCAACTGTGTCCGAGGGTTGGTCGGGTCTAAGCCTTCTAAGGCTAAAAACACCTCTTCGGCAAGACGAAAGTCTTTCGCTTGTGCTTTAACAATACCGGTACTCGACAGCTCCTGGAAAATTTCGGGGCGTACCGCAAGAATAAACTCTCGATAGTAGTCAAAATCGGGGTGGGAGCGCTCCCAGGCCATGATTTTCAGCATAGCGGCGATAATTTGTTCCCAAGAAAGCTCGGCCAAATCAGGCACACTTGCATTTCGGCCTTCAAGGGGAAGAGGAATAGCAGGATTCAACTGAAACGAGCCGAGCGTTCGCGCGAATTCTTGAGGTACTTGAACATAAAAAAGCTTATAGTCGCGAGCTGAACTCACGGAGTCTCCTTCGTTCCTTCGGAAGAGCTTTTTAGGGCCATAAATTTTGCTTGCATCCGAAGAAAATCGTTAATTTTCATTTTATAGGTCTGCGGAACGGACTCGGGGACAAACTGAAGAGCCGCCAGCGTTAAATCCTTACGTCCATCTACTGGATCAACGCGAACAAAAGAACCTTCCAGCTCTAGCAACTTGCCATCCTCGCCATTGAGCAATTTCAACACGGCCTGTCGGTTGTTCAAAAACTTGGCAATCCCTGGGAGAATCAACTTGGCTCCACCAAAGGACAAATCTCGCAGTAAACATTTTCGATCGACATGTTCAACGCTAATTATCGCTGAGCAAGAAAGAAAACCAATTTTTTGAATAATCTTTTCGTTGACGGGAATTCGCTCATCTCTTCTTTTGGTCGAATTGACGTTAGCCTCAAGAAAATGTCCAACAATTTCAATTAAGTCATCCGGTGGTCGTTGTGAAAACTCCAGGGTCATGAAGTACAAATCCTTGTGCGGGCCGCTATTATACCGATTATAGCCTTTTACTCGAATCCCCACAAAAAAGGTAAGTGGTTCCCCTTTATCTGTTTGACGAAAACAGTAGCGTAACGAACCGAGATTACTCGAAGTTCGTAGCCGTTCCAGCTGGTCCGCCTTTAAGTTGAGAATAACCTTTGCCCCTTCGAGCGACGTAGAGTAGAGAATACACGGCCACGAGGATCCGCCGAATTTAAGAAAAATTTGTTCTTGAAGAAACCCCAAAAGGCTTGAAACCTCTTTCGTGAGAGTCACTTCAATTGAGCGGTATAAGTCAAAGTAGGTTTGTATTTGCTGACTGGTAACAATCGCCATAGCGTTATGCGAGGATCGAGTCAATCCTTTCTATCAGGGAACGGGTTATCCGTTCTGCTTCTTCGGCTTCAGGGCGTGACAAAGAAACCTTCTCACGTTCTTTCAAAAGTTCGTCCGCCAAAAGAATTCCCGCTAACAGGGCTGTTTTTAAGCCATCCCCATTCGCTAAGGACCTACTAGTTTCCTCAATCTTCTTTTGATAATAGGCGACAACTTCTTTCAGATAGTCAAGGTTTTCATCGCTTTTTAAGGTAAAAGATACACCCAAAAGCTGTACGGACAGCAATTGTGACGCCATTACACTCAGAATATGCCAAGACCGGGCTGTTCTATCTCGCGCTCTTGAGGCGTCGCTACGACTTCGTCAGGGACCTGAACTTCAGGACTAGCTTGAACCTCATAAGAGTCGGCCTCATGTGAGGGTAACTCAAACGCTTCGGGCTCAAAAGAGTCCTCAATGGGCTCATAAACCGCCTGAGTCTCGACCGGCGAAGCGTCCATGACAGGGTTCTGAGTCAAGTCCCCCTCATTTTCGACAACGGGGGAACTTGTATCAATCTGTCCTAAGTCATTTAAAGCGCTTTGAATGCCGATTTCCATTTGTGTTTGTGCGGATTTCAAAGCAGCAAGGAGCTCTTCCATCTCCTGGATACGAACCTCAGTGTCAGCCAAACGAGACCGCAAATGATCATTTTCACGGCGAAGGTGCACCACTAACTGCACGGCCTGTTTGACTTTAATTTCTAAGGTTCGCACCTGGTCGATGTGAATCATAACAAAAAACCCCTAGCTGGCCAAAGCGGCTTTAACTTTCGTAACGATTGACCCGAAGGCCTGAGGATCTTCGATCGCCAAATTGGACAAAGCCAAACGATTTAGGACAATCTGGGCCTTGTTCAAACCTTGAATAAAGCGTGAGTAGGTCAAACCCTCGGCACGTACGGCCGCCGAAATTCTGGTCACCCACAAACGACGAAAATCGCGCTTTTTAGCCTTGCGGTCACGCGTAGCGTACTGAAGGGCTTTTGCCGCAGCATCTTTCGCGGTACGAAAATTAGACTTCGCACGTCCACGAAAACCCTTCGTAATCTCTGTATATTTTCTACGGCGGTCACTCCGCCTGGTACCATCTACTGCTCGAGGCATCTCAAATTCTCCTTAACCGTAAGGCAACAGTGTTCTAACGCGGCGAGCTTCGGACTCGCACAGAATCCCGGGGTGTCCGAGATTTCTTTTCCGTTTGCGGCTTTTCTTTGTCAGAATATGCCTCAAACCGAGTTTTTTAAACTTGACCTTTCCGCCGGCTGTCAAGCTATAGCGCTTAGAAGCGCTTTTCCGGGTCTTCATCTTGGGCATCAGTTTCCCCTTCCTATTTTTTTGCCTTGGGGGCAATCGTCACCGACATGAAGCGGCCTTCCATTTTCGTCGGGCTCTCCACAACGTAAACTCCCTCAAGCATTTCCAAGACCTTGTCTAAAACGACCTTACCAAGTTCCGGGTGAGCCATTTCCCTTCCGCGAAACCTCACCGTCACCTTGATCTTATCCCCTTCTTCAAGAAAATCCTTAATGTGCTTAACCTTAAACTCCATGTCATGGCGTTCAATTTTAGGCTGCATTCGAATTTCTTTTAGCTGGGTAATCTTCTGGTTTTTCTTGGCGTCCCTAAGTTTTTTTTCCTGTTCAAACTTGAACTTGCCGAAGTCCATAATCTTACAAACAGGAGGAACTGAATTCGGAGCAACTTCGACCAGGTCAAGGTTGGCTTCCCTCGCCATCTGTAGGGCTTCAGCAATGGAAACTACCTTCTGTTCACCTTCTCCGCCAATAAGACGCACTTCCTTGACCCGGATCTTGTCATTGATCCGAAAATCCTTCTCTTTTGTCGACATATCCCTCCACGC
>JAJXWL010000006.1:13248-27538 GCA_021781625.1 bacterium | reverse complement strand
TGTGAAAAATATGGTCGTCGGTAGCCAAAAGCAAATTCAGCCTTTGTGATAACTGGTAAAGCACCCACTCGGCAACACTGGACTTCATGGTGCGCTTGACCATGTCGTAGGCCGGGCCTAGTTGAATTAGAACAAAGGCGTAGCTGTGAAAGGAATCCTTTTCGGCGGCACTCAGAAGCTCTTGGATTTGGGCTTCCATCATATAGTGTGTTGGTAGCCCCGAGATGGGGTGCAAAGCCAAGCGCTGTTCGATTTCTCTGTGTCGTTGCTGGGAGGTTTCCAGCTGTTGTTGAAGCTGTTGGTTTTTCTCGCGGAGGATTTTTAGCTCCTCTTGCAAGATAAGTAAGTGAGCTTGTGAGCGAGAGGAATCTTGTTGCGGCATAAGTTAAGTCTCCCAAGCATGAGTTTGTCCTGCTTTGGCCCAGGCTAAAAGTTTGTCATTTTCAGCCAAACGCCAGGGGGCCAGGTCCCTGCGTTGGGCTTCGATTTCACGTTCTTCGGCTAAGTGTTTCAGTCGTTCGAGTTCATCAGGCGTCAGGAGAAACCTCCCCTTAATCCGTTCGAGGGGGGGCAACTCGGGTTTTACCTCAAGCGTCAAAAGGTGGTTCATTCGTTTTTGAAAGACGGTGGCCAAGGCTCCGGTCAAGGTGGCTTTCCAGCCCTGCCACACGGGCAACAGGTACCGTACATCTTGGGCCGCATAGCGACGTTGCTCCTCGGAAAGGGGACGGGTGTTCCAATCCGAGGTTTGTAGAGCCACTTCTTTGGCAATGGTCACCCCCAAGGTTTCTTGAAGAACCATCGCTAACGAAGGGCGAGGGTGCAAGATCAATTTGGCGGCTTCCCAAAGGTCGACGAGTGCTTGAACTCGACAGCCCGCCAAGGCTTTCAGGTACCTGACATCATTCGAGGCACCCCAAAAAACTTTGATTTGGCTAGGGTTTGAAAAAGCTTGAAAAAGCTTGTCGAGTGAAAAGCCCGCCAGAGGATCAATTAACCAGATATCGCCATTTTCAAAAGCCAGTTGATACAGACAAATGCGACGACCGTAGCGGTAAAGCATAAAATCGCCCTCAAGATCGACGGCCAATACCGATTCGTTTGCCAAGCGGGGGGCGTGTTGTTCCCATGTTGAGGCGGAAGCGATCCAAAGCTCCTGGGGCATTAGCGACCCCAATGCTTTTTTAAGGTTTGGAAGGCCTCGTTGAGGCGTTGAGAGATCAGCGTGGCTTCTTGGTAGGCCCGGGGGTTGTTGGCATGTCTATCGGGATGGTGCTGTCTCAGCAAGGCTTTATGGGCCGTCTCGATGGCTCCCCAGGATTCATTTCCCGTGAGACCCAAAACCTGATAGGCGGACAAGATTTTCGGGTCGAGGGCGGGTTTTGGGGCTTCGTGAGTAGGTCGTTCATGATGATAGGATTTTGAGCCTTGCGAAGATGGTCTACGAGGGGGCTCGCCGCGAAGAAAAGCGTCAAGCTCTTCTTCGGCCGCGCGTTGATCGGGATCCTCGGTGAACGAATCGGAGGATTTGTCGGTACTCCACGATCGAAACAATCTTCCCAGCCGGTCAAACAGGGGGTCCATTCCTCACTCCTGCGAACAGGATAAACGGAGTTGCTAGAAAAAGGAAGTCTCTGCAGAGTAAAGTCCTTGAAAGATGTACCGAACTGGGGCCGTTACCCAGACTCGAGGCCCAGGAAGTTCCAACTGAAGGTAAAACGGTTGATTGTTCAAGCTGACCAAAACTTCGCTGGAGCTTAACCCCTCGAGATGGGAATGAAGAGCCACCGCCGCCGCAGCAAAGGATTGATCTAACCACCCTGTAGCATAAACCCAAGCCGTCACGAGGTCTTTTTGCGGGGTAGAAAACGCAACTAAAGGTTGATGAAGCAAGCCCTGAGCTTGAGCCGTCTGGGCCTGAGCCAAGGTCCGAGCCGTTTTGCGAAGGACCGCCGTGTCAGAAGCCGGAGCATAGACTGTCCCTAAACGACAAGCCCCCTCCCAGGGAACAAGGTCTGTCTCTTGAATCCTGGTTCTAAGAAGGGGCCGATTCCAGTCGGCCTCTTGGCCGGCGTTAGAAGGCGGAGGAATCTCGATCCGAAAGTTCTGCGAATCCACAGACTCAACAGTAAAGAGGCGCCCTTGAAATTGTACAGGAAACGGCTTGATTCCATATTCTCCTTGATCAAAAAGAAAACGGGCGGCACAAAACAAAGCGTCTCCTGAAATCGTGTCGTCAGGAAAGCGGGGCGAGGACGCATAGACGGTGCAGGGGTGGCTTTGCTTGCGGGTAAACGCTAAAACCCCATCGGCGCCAACCCCCCGCCTTCGGGAGCACAAGCGCCTGGCCAGCTCTTGAAACGCTGAGCCTTCAAGCTGTTCGCCCGAGAGCTGGGCTCTGAGGAGCAGGTAATCGCCATGCCCGCAGGCGGCTTTGATGAAGTCGAGTTCTGAAAGGGGCAATTTACGCCTCAACTTTGATCAAAAAAAGCTCGGTGGGTTCGCCTCACGCCCTCATCGAGCTCGCTGGCCTTGAGAACCAACGAAACATTAATTTCTGACGCGCCCATCGAGACGAGGTGAACGGGAATTCCTTGCAGAGCCGCAAACGCTTCGACCAAGAACTTGCCGTCTTTCCACAAATCTTTACCGACCAGTGAAAGAATAGCCATGTCGGGTTGAATGCGCACGGTACCGAGAGACTCCAGGGCCTGCCGTAAACCAGCGAGGTCTTTACAACTATTGATGGTCATGGACACCGAAACCTCGCTGGTGGCAATAAGATCGACCGAGGTTTCAAAGGCATCAAAAATTGTAAAGAGTTTTTTTAAAAACCCGTAGGCCATCAGCATACGGCCTGAGGTGACTGTGATCAACGTGACGCCTTGGCGGCCTGCAATGGCCCGGACCCCTGACAAGGGGGCTTCGCCCTGCACGATGGTTCCCGGATGAGTGGGGTTTTTGGTATTTTTGACGAGAACGGGTATACCCCGTTCAACGGCGGGTTGGATCGTCGCCGGGTGTACAACTTTGGCACCAAAAAAGGCCAACTCGGCGGCCTCGGCATACGTCATGACAGGAATCGAATGGGCCGTCGGCACTTTTCGAGGATCCGTGGTCATAATACCGTTGACGTCGGTCCAGATTTCAATCCGTTGGGCTTGTACCGCTGCGCCAAACAGGGAGGCCGAGTAGTCAGAACCGCCTCGCCCTAAGGTGGTAGCTACCCCGTGAATTGTTGCACCAATAAACCCCTGAAGAATATAGACGATTCCTGGTTCGGGAGTTAGAACAGCCGAAACTTTAGCTTGCGTTTCAGGCCACAAGACCCCCGCTTCGCCAAACCGATCATCGGTGACCAAGAGTTTTCGCGCATCCAGAAGGTGAGATGCAAGACCTGCTTGCAAAGCTAGACCGTGCAACAGAGCCGTCGAGAGTAATTCGCCCGAGCCCAACAGTGCATC
Organism: bacterium; assembly: GCA_021781625.1. Next base: position 24,074 of record JAJXWL010000006.1, on the reverse strand, counting down.
CGAAACACGCGGTGAGCATTCTCCGAGCAAAAAGCTCCCTTTAACAAGTGTCCGCATATCGCGAAACACGGCCTTGAGGGCGTCCGAAGCGATATCGCGGGCCTGGGAGGTCAAGGCGTCCAGAACCCGGGTATGTCGCTCTTCGAGGGCATTTAACAGCGTTTCGGCGGTGGCGCGGTCCTCAGCTTTGACGGCCTGAATCAACTCAACAAGGGTGTTGGTGACGCCAGCCATGGCCGAGCTGACCAGAATCAAGCCCGTCTGCCGATGGGGCTTGATGATTTCTAAGACTTGCTTCATTGCCTCGGCGTCTTGTACCGAAGTTCCGCCAAATTTAAAAACGACCATGGGCACCACCCTAAAAGAAAGGATTTTTCCTGTCAAGGAAGCCTAAGGAATTGGCCGACTTTGCTTTTTTTTGGTAGTGTGAGAACCGGAGGCTCTATGAAGGACTCGGATTTTTCAGTGATCGAGGCGGCTCAGTACTTGTTGGCTCGTACCTCCTACCGGCCACCGCTGGCCATTGTCTTGGGTTCAGGACTCTCGGAAGTGGGACAAGCCTTTGAAGGCCAAGAGTTTTCGTATGCCGAGATACCGGGAATGCCTCGCTCGACCGTAGCCGGTCATAGGGGACTGCTCAAAATTGGTCCCAAAGCCCTGGTGTTTCTGGGGAGATTTCACCACTACGAGGGGTACTCGTTTCATACGGCAGCCTTTCCCTCCTTTTTAGCCCATCGCTTGGGGGTGGCAAACATCCTTTTGACAAATGCCGCCGGCGGTATTCACGCCTCGTACCATCCCGGCGACTTAGTGCTGATCCGTGATCATATCAACCTGATGGGGGGGAACCCGCTGGTAGGTCCCCATGACCCGTCGTTTGGGCCTCGGTTCTTTGATATGACCGAGGCCTACAGCGTAAGCCTTCGCACGCAACTGCAAAATTTGGCCAGCCTGCTTTGGGGGTACCGTTTGGCTGAAGGTGTTTATGCCGGGATGACGGGTCCTAATTACGAAACTCCTGCTGAAATACGGTTTCTTAAGACGATAGGTGCCGATTTGGTAGGAATGTCAACGGTGCCCGAAGCCCTGGCGGCTCGTTCTTGCGGGTTAACCATGGCAGGACTTTCGGTGGTTACCAACTTAGCGGCCGGACTTTCAGCAAAGCCTTTGAACCATACTGAAGTGGAACAAGCGGGTAAGGACGCTCAAGCGGCCCTGGCCCAGCTTTTGACGGCTTGGGCGGCGACACCGGCATGAGGACCGAAGAACGCTTTTCCGACGAAGCGTTGGCAAAAATCCGTCACGAACTTCGGCAGGCTGGGGGCCGCGAAGTCTTATTTATTGGTCACCTCGGCGAGGATCAACGAATAGCCAGGGTAGAGGTGGGTGCCAGGGGCACCGCCGAAGAAGTTCCGGCTCTGTACCCTCACATGGAACGGGGCGATGTCGTGATTCACAATCACCCCTCGGGTCTCTTAGAGCCCAGCCGACCAGACCTTTCGGTAGCCAATACCCTGGGGCAACAGGGAATTGGCTTTTGGATCATCGATAATGATGCTGAAAAAGTCTACGCCGTCAGCGAGCCGGTCATCCTTCACGAAATTCAAACCCTGCCGTTCGAAGAGGCGGTTTCTGCCCTGCGCCCGGGTGGGGCCTTTTCTCGCTTGTTGCCCGCGTATGAAGCCCGTGAGCAACAGTTGGAACTTTTAAAGCTGTTTGTTCGGGGTTTAAACGAAGACGGCGTTGTCGTCGCTCAAGCCGGAACGGGGGTGGGAAAGTCCTTTGCCTACTTGTTACCGGCGGTGCTGTGGGCTCAACGCAATGCTGAAAAGCTTGTGATTGCCACCGCGACGATTAACCTTCAGCAACAGTTGTTTGAAAAAGACCTTCCCTTTGTTCAAAAAGCCTTAGGAACAAAGCTTAAAACCGTTTTGGTCAAAGGACGACGAAACTACCTCTGCCCCCACCGCTTGGCCGAAGAGCTTAGGGACCCGGCAGACCTTCAGAGTGTTGCTGAACTGACCCGTTTGGCGGATTGGGCGGCCCAATCACGAACGGGAGCCTTTCAAGAATTAACCAGTCCCCCTGCCGAAGAGCTTTGGAGCCGGGTTTGCAGTGACGTGGATGCGTGTTCTGGAGTGCGTTGTGCCCAAGCCGAGAGTTGTTTTTTGGCTAAAGCGCGAAAAGAAGCCTCGGCTGCATCGATTTTAATAGCCAACCATCATCTTTTGTTTGCGGATCTAGCCTTACGGGTCGAAGGATTGGGCTTTGAAACCGCCGCAGTGCTACCGCCGTTTCAGCGGTTGATCTTTGATGAGGCCCACAGCCTTGAAAAAAGCGCAACCAGCTACTTTTCGGGCGAGTTTGCCCGACCTTTGCTTCAAAAGCAGTTAAACCGCCTCTATCGCAAGCGCCGGGGGGCCGAGCTTGGGTTGATACCCCCTCTGAGGGGATTGTTTACCCAAAACTTAACCCTTGGGGAAATCCCGGGGCTCATATTTGCCTTGACCACACAGCTCGAGGCCACCGACCGTCTGTTAGCCGAAGCCTTGGCCAGCGAATCTTCCTTGCGTCTTACCAAAGAGCAGGGGGCGTGGTGGCAAGAAACTATAGTACCGTCCATCCACAGCCTACAAAAACCACTGAGCAACCTCTTGCATCTTTGTGAGGACTTAGCTGAGGCTTGGGAGGATCAAGAAGAACGCCCTCCCGAAGTCCAAGAGCTCAAAACGACCCTACGCCGACTCGAAGGTTTAGCTCAGCTGTTGGATCGGTTTAAAAATTGGGATGGCCTAGCCGAAGACATCTTTTGGTTTCAAAAAGGCCGAGATGCCCTCGGTCAAACCTTTATTACCTGGACGGTGTCTCCGCTGAGTGTGCGTCAGGTTTTTCAAGACGCGGTCTTTAAGCCCTTTTCGACCGTCATGTTTACCTCGGCAACCCTGGCTGTCCAAGGCAAGTTCACCTACTGGGGCGGCCGTTTGGGGCTTGACCTCGTACCTCCCCAACGGCGGCTTTTGGGGTTATTTCCTTCCCCTTACGATTATTCGTCGCGAGTGGTTGTCGGTATCCCCGCCGATTTTCCTCCGCCGGACAGCGAGGCTTTTACCCCTGCCGTTGCCGAATACCTGAGCAGTCTGCTAACGGCGTGCGGCGGTAGTGCGCTGGTGCTCTTTACCTCGTATGACGCACTGAACAAAGCCTATACTGCCGTAAGACCCACTTTGGTCGAAGCGGGAATCCCCGTCTACCGCCAGGGTGACGAAGACCGAACCCGGCTGCTAGAACGCTTTAAGCGCGAAGTGTCGAGTGTGCTCATGGCGACGGATAGCTTTTGGGAGGGCATCGACAGCCCTGGCGAAACCCTGAGCCTGGTTGTGATGGTGCGCTTACCGTTCCGAGTCCCCAGCGAGCCCGTACTCGCCGCCCGTTTAGAGGCCCTTAAACGCTCGGGAGCGGATGCCTTTATGTCCTATAGTCTGCCCGAAGCTGTTATGAAATTTCAGCAGGGTTTTGGTCGTTTGATTCGCCATTCGGCTGACTACGGGGCCATTGTCGTTCTCGATAACCGCTTGGTCAACAAGGCTTACGGGCAGGCCTTTTTGGCTTCGGTACCCGAAACCCCGCGCTGGGTTTTGCCGCGCCGAGACCTCACCCCCCGGATTGCAAAATTCTTAGAACAGTGGCGGGGCCGAGAAAGGCCCTTGCCCAAGGGTGCAAAAATCGAGTACGGTAGCACCACGCAAGAGGAAGAGGGTTATGGGTATTCGGGGTGAAGTCTTTTCTACCAAAACGTCGACAGGAAAGCGGACATATTTCTTTAACATCAAGGAAAACCGCCATGGCGACCTGTTCCTTAACATGGTAGAAAGTAAAAAGCAGGTTGATAGTTCCTTCGAGCGTCATTCGATGGTCGTCTTTGAAGAGGACCTAGAAACCTTTTTGGATGGCTTAAATCAAGCTGTGGCATTTTTGAAAGCGGAAAAGAAGGCTGCCAAGCCCGCCAGCGAACGTCCCGTTCGATACCGAGCTGTCGTTCGTGACCGGGATCGAGATCGCGAGGATGTTCGCGACCGTCATCACGACTAAGGCTCTCGTAAACCGCTTTTTAACTTTACACCGCTTTCCAACGAAAACTTTTGCGGTGAATGACCGACGGCCCATGCTGAACCAGCGCTTGCCGGTGGGCGGCCGTAGGGTACCCTTTGTGAACTTCAAAGCCATACCGATCATCCAACCACGACCAGCGGAGCATCCAGTGATCGCGGGCCACTTTGGCTACAATCGAAGCCGCGCTAATGCACGGAATCAAAGCATCCCCTCGAATAACGGCTTCGCCGGGGATAGACAACCCCGGCCATTGATTGCCATCCACATAAGCATAATCGGCACCACACCCCAAGGCTTCGTAAGCCCGGCGCATCGCCAAAAGGCTGGCTTGCAAAATGTTCAGGCGATCAATTTCTTCTGGCCAGCTCCAACCAAGTCCGACTTGCGCCTGGCTCAGAATGAGCTTAAAAGCCCGTTCGCGTGCCTTTTCGGACAAGGTCTTACTGTCAGCGACTTCGTCAAGGGGAAAGTCAGTACCTAAGATAACACAGGCCGCTGTTACGGGTCCGGCCAAGGGCCCACGGCCTGCTTCATCCAGACCACAGATGATCTTTCCTGTGTGCTCCATACCCACCGCCTTTTTCCTTTACCTTGCGTTTTTCTTCGCTGAATGCTAATGTTAGCAAGAAAATTGTTCTTGCGCCCAGGGGTCATCTTTGTTTTTGAAAAGTATGGAGATCTTTGGCTTCAAGTCGTTTGCTGACCGTAGCCGGATCGAATTTACGCCGGGAATTACCGCCCTGCTCGGCCCCAACGGCTGTGGCAAGAGCAATGTTGTAGATGCTCTCAAATGGGTGCTCGGCGAGCAGGCTAGCCGTTCCTTGCGCGCTGATAAGATGGAAGACCTCATCTTTAACGGCACTGAGTCGCGAAAAGCCCTGGCCGTAGCCGAAGTCAGCCTTACCCTTTCGAATGAAACCCGCGTGCTTGACCTTGATGTCGCCGAAATTTGCGTGAAACGCCGTCTCTACCGCTCGGGTGAAAGTGAATACTTTATCAATGAAACGCCCGTCAAGCTCAAAGAGGTTCGTGAGCTCTTTTATGACACCGGGGTAGGTAAGTCAGCCTATTCAGTGATGGAGCAGGGCCGGATCGATCAAATTTTGTCGACGAAACCCGAAGAACGGCGGTACCTGTTTGAAGAGGCCGCTGGCATTACCAAAACCCGCATGCGCGGTCAAGAAGCGGAGCGCAAGCTAGAAAAAACTGAAGAGAACCTCCGTCAGCTCGAAGGAATTCTTGCCGAGATTCGCCGAACCCGCGAAAGTCTGCAAAAGCAAGCCGAAAAAACGAAGGCTTACCGTGCCCTCAGGCAAGAGGTTTTTGAACTTGAAAAACGGCAACAACTCCGCAAGATAAAGGAGCTTACCACCAGTCGCGCGGTTTGGGCTCAAAAGCTCGAAGAAAAGCAAGCTCAACGGTCGGATACGCAAAACGGCCTCGAAGAGCTTAACCGGACGCTTGAGGCGGGGTTAAAGGAAGTTTCTGGCTGGGAAGAACAGCTGGTGGCGGGGCAAAAACAGCTTTATGGGCTGGACCTTGAAAAATCCTCGATTCAAAACCAGGTCAAGGTTCAACAAGAGCGCCGCTCACATCACGAGAACCAGCTAGCGTTGACCGAAAGCCGGGCTAAAACGTTTGCCGAACGCCTGAGCACCCTCCAAGCAGAAATTCAAGAAAAGCTGGTTCAAAAGCATCAACGCGATCAAGAACTTGCGGCTTGCCAAGACAACATTACGCTCTTTGAAAGGAATATTGAAACCGCGAAGCTGGAGTTGATGGCGCTGGCACAGCTGATTCAAGACGCCGAGCAGACCATCACCAACGAAACGCAAACGGAACGGCAGTTGCTCAACGAGTTGGGTGATGTTACCGACCGCTTGGTACACGAGCTTGAGGTGGGCCTCCAGTCGGCCCCAGACAGCGCCAAGCTAGCGAGTTTGGCGCACGTGGTAGATCAGGGGCTGGCCAATGCCCTCATTCAAACCAACGGTCGTGCTGGCCTCTTGACTGATGTTCTTTCGGTCCGTTCCTGGCCGGATGACGCTCCTTGGGCCTTTTTAGAAAAGCTAGCTCAAAGCTGGCAGGAGCTAGCCACCCTTTTAAACGGCGTCCAGGAACAGTGGGTTCGGTATCGAGATTCTGTGCCGAGTTTTTTGCAAGAGTTCTTGGCCCCCGAAGGCATTGTCACGCAAAAACGGTCCTTAGAAGGAAAAATCAATGCCAGCCGTCAGCGGGCGGCAGAGGCGCAGAGTGCGATTGTGGCGCACCGTGCTCAAGCTACCCGCCTTACCGGGCAAGTCGAAGAGTACCGGCAGAGCCTCGAAGAGCTAAAAATTCGGCAAGGTACCATGAACGCTCAGGCTCAAGCCGGAGAAACGGCTTTAGCGGAACTCTACCAACGAGTTCAAGAGCAAGAGTGGAGCCGTCAAGAAAATGAGCGCGATCAAGAGGAACACCGCGAAAGGATCCGCTTGATTGATACGCATCTAGAGGGCTTAAAGACCCAAGAGGCCGAGCTTTCTCGTCAGGATAATGTCCTGAGGGGCGATACCGACAAGTTGGACACCGCGATCCGTGAAAAGAACCAGCAAATGCTGGGGTTGGAACAAGGCATCAAGCAAAAAATGAATCAACTGGCGGACTTTCAACGCGAGGTAGAGCGGTTTCAAGTGCACAAGGCCCAGCTTGATACCGAGATTCAGGCTGTGCTGGATCACTTTCGCGATAAACATTCGGTAGATCTTGCTGAGTCGTTGGCATCTTTGGACAGCTTGGATGAGGCAGATGAAAAAGACCTGTGGAACGACAAGAAAGAGGCTTTGAAAGCGCTGGGTCAAGTCAACCTTATGGCGGTCGAAGAGTTTGCCGAGGTGGATGAACGCTACCGCTTTTTGACCTCGCAGTCCGACGACCTCAAAAAAGCCCGTGAAGACCTCAATCAGGTGACCAAAGAAATTCGTCGTGAAAGTGTTCTGTTGTTCGAGAAAACCTTCCAGGAGATTCAAACCCAGTTTCACCAGGTCTTTCGTCGGTTGTTCGGCGGTGGCCGGGCCGAGTTGCGCTTAAGCGATCCGGCTAACCCCCTAGAATCGGGTATTGATCTTTTTTGTCAGCCCCCAGGAAAAAAGCTAGAAAGTATTAGCCTGCTGTCGGGGGGTGAGAAATCGATGACAGCGGTGGCCCTGTTGTTTGCCACCTTTCAAGTCAAACCCTCACCGTTTTGTCTTTTGGATGAAATCGACGCCGCCTTGGATGAAGCCAACGTGGACCGCTTTGTCAACATGCTCTTCGAGTTTGCCAAAACCTCGCAGTTCATTGTCATTTCGCATAATAAAAAAACCGCAGCGGGCGCATCGACCATGATCGGTGTTACTATGGAAGACCCGGGCATTTCTAAGATCATTGCCCTTCGACTGGCTACGGGGGATTCACAAGGGGATCAGTCATGAGGTGGAGGGTGGAGCGATGAGGCTCGAGAAAAAAAAGCTGATTCAACCGCGAGAGTGGCGGGTGTTCTGGCTCGTTTCGGGGGGCCTATCGTTGCTGGCAGCCCTGGTGACCGCCTTGGTGGTCCTTTTGGGGAAACCTGCCGTACCGGATGATCTTTTGCCCTCACAAAGTCCTTTTCGTTCTGATGTAGCTTCGACCATTCCCAAGGAACTCTTTTTAAATGATTTTCGCTTTGCACAACCGGGCGGAAGTTGGTTGTCTGGCCCTTGGAACAGCCCTTCGGATCAGGGCCTGAACAGCATCAGTCAACAGCTCAAACAGTACTGGATTCCTCCGGCCCAGTTGAACTTGCTCCATCTACCACAAAAGAACAATCAACAGATACGCAACCTGTTGAACGAGGCTCCCTGATGCGTGTTCAAGGCCTGGGTGTCCTCGCGGCACTTTTGATCGCCTCGTGCTCAACGCTAGCGTTACCAACGCCTGCAAAGCCGACTCCTGAGCCTTCACAACCGGTTCACTTTGAGACGCCCCCCCAGCGGCCGCCCATGACCTCAGTTGTGGTTGACCCACCGGCGGTCGAGTTACCCAAGCACTACCTGTTGACTCCCCAACACGCGCCGTTCGTCCTGGGGGTGCTCAACCCGCCGCCTGCACAACCCTACCAGCCCCCTGTATTGCCGTTAAAGCCTTCGACACCTCCTCAAGGAGCCCCTTCATCTCCCCTTGCCTCGGGCGAAGGCTCTTCGCCACCCCCTTCACCCGCTCCCTCGCCTTCGCCGGCTCCAGACCAAAAAAGCGCCTCCTGGGTACCGGCTCACCCGGCCTTACCTCCACCCGCAGGGCCACCCCCCGAACCGGTGCCAAGCTTGCTTCCCAGCACTCCGCAAGCCACGGGGGATGTCAAACCCCAAGACATCACCGCTCACGCTGGCGAGGATGTCTTTGTGCAATTCGCCAAGACCAACTGGGTGTACCTTGACCCCTCGAGGCAGCAAAAAGAGGTGGGCTTTCTTGAAAGCCGGAGGGAGGCCAAGGGAACTAGCTTTCTCTTTCGACCCCAAAAACCAGGCGAGTGGAGTCTGGTCTTTCAGCGCCAAGATCTGGCCACCGGTATGGTCGAAAGCCGCTTAGTCAAGCTTCATGTGTTACCACGAGCTTCTCGTCCTTCTGAAACTCTGGCAGGGGCCAGCGTGCAGTCGGCACCCTCTGAAAAACCAACCCCAGAAGAAAAGGCCACGGTTGAAGCCGTTCAGGGCAATGTACCGCCCGCCGTGCAGACGCTTTTACGGGATTATTCGCCCGAAAATACTCTGGCCAACTGGAAGATCGGCAGCCTTTTGGCGCAAAATGGCCAACCAGAAGAAGCCTTAAAGTACCTTCGCCGCAACCTGGCCAAAGAGTCGCCTCAACGTTCGGCCAGCTTAGAGCTCGCCACCAGGCTGGCCTTGGCTGACCCCAAAGACGATTTAGAAACGCTGTTACCCTACTGGGTTAAGTTTCATCAAATTCCCCAGGAACAGCTGTACCTCGATGTCCTGGCCGCCTTAAAGAAGTTCAAACGTCCCGACGACGGCCTGGCGTGGGCAGCCTATTATCCCACGTGGTACCCCATTCCTACCGCACGGGACCGTTGGCTGTTTTTAAAGGCCTCGTTGCTTGAACAGCCGGGGCGTGAGCAGGATCTGATCAAAGCATGGCGGCTTTATCGCACCCTAGTCAGCGATTATCCGCTTAGCTCGTACTGGATGAAAGCGGGAGAACGGAGTGCCGCCTTAGATCGTCAAATTCTTGACGTACGGTAACTTGGGTTGACGAAAATCCGCTGAATACTGTATAAACTAACGTCTATGTTTGAAGGTCTGACGTCTAAGTTTTCTGATATTCTCAGGACATTGTCCGGTAAAGCCTCGATTTCTGAAAAGAACGTTCAAGAAGTTCTTGAAGAGATTAAAATCGCTCTGCTCGAAGCTGACGTCAACCTCCGTGTTGTTCGGCGTTTTGTGAACCAGACCTTAGAAGAGGCCCAGGGCGCAGCCGTTCTGCGCTCCGTTAACCCTGGTCAGCAGTTTGTCAAAATCTTATTTGACCGCATGGTGAAGCTGCTCGGGGATGAGAAGCAGGATTTAGCCCTCAAGGGCCCTGATACGCTCAGCGTTATTCTGTTTCTCGGTCTTCAAGGTTCGGGAAAAACCACGACAACGGCAAAACTTGCCGCTCGGTTGAAAAATAGCGGCCGCAAGGTTCTTCTCGTAGCGGCCGACCTGCAACGCCCTGCCGCCGTCGAACAATTGGCGGTCTTGGGCCGTTCTATTGGGGTAGAGGTCTATCAAGAGGCTTCACAGGACCCAGTGCGCGTGGCTCAAAATGCCCTCAAATACGCCAAGAAGAACCTTTTTGATACCATGATCGTCGATACGGCGGGCCGTCTGCAGGTGGATGAACCCCTCATGGCCGAAGTTGCCGCCGTAAAGAAAGCCGTTGACCCCGTTGAAACCTTGCTGGTCGCCGACGCTATGACCGGTCAGAACGCGGTAGAAATTGCTCAAACTTTTGACACCAAGGTCGGACTCACAGGTATCATTCTTTCGAAATTCGATTCGGATACCCGGGGTGGCGCGGCCCTATCGTTGAAGACTATCACCGGCAAACCTATCAAGTTTGTTGGTGTCGGTGAAAAGATTGAAAACCTCGAACCCTTTTACCCAGATCGTTTCGCCAGTCGGATTCTGGGCATGGGTGACGTTGTTTCGCTGGTCGAAAAAGCCCAAGAAACGTTTGATGCCAAAGAAGCCGCCGCGCTTCAGACCAAGATGGCGTCAAGCACCTTTACCCTTGAAGATTACCTAGACCAATTTAAAAAGGTCCGCAAGATGGGCTCGGTTCAACAGCTTATGGCCATGATTCCGGGCTTGGCGGGACAAGTTCCCGAGGGTGCTGTCGATGAACGGCTTATGAAGCGTGAAGAAGCGATCATCCTGTCGATGACCCTCAAAGAACGTAAGAATCCGTTGATCTTGGGGCCCAGCCGCCGTAAACGCGTGGCGCAGGGCAGTGGAACTACGGTCTACGATGTGAATGTTTTTTTGAAGAAGTTCGAGAAAACGAAACTAATGATGAAGAAAGTCGCCAAAAGCAAGGACCTTCAATCGAAGGTCGCCAAGCAGTTTGGCGGTATGCCATTTTAAAGGAGGAACGATGAGCGTTTCGATTCGTTTGAAAAGATTCGGCGCCAAGAAGCGGCCTTATTACCGTATCGTGGT
>JAJXWL010000006.1:0-13238 GCA_021781625.1 bacterium | reverse complement strand
CTGGAAGAAGTAGGTTTCTACCATCCAGTGGAAAAAGAAGAAGGTCAGGTTGTGTTCCAAGCTGAACGCATCCGCGAGTGGCTCGCCAAGGGTGCTCAGGTGTCCCCGACCGTCAAGAGCCTTCTGAACAAGAATAAGTTCTATTTAGGCTGATAAGAGGGTAGGGTTGTGGAGAAAGAACTCGTTGAATACATTGCCAAATCGCTGGTGGATGATCCGTCCGAAGTGATTGTCAACCAGATCGAAGGCGAAAAATCCACGATCCTGGAATTGCGCGTCGCGCCCACCGATCTCGGAAAAGTGATCGGTAAGCAAGGACGCATCGCCAAAGCGATCCGTACCGTTTTGAACGCTTCGTCTACGAAGTCGGGAAAACGGGTCGTTCTGGAAATTCTGGATTGATTCATGGCGACCTTCATGGCCGTCGGCAAGATCCGGAGCAGTCACGGTGTTCACGGTGAGCTAAAGTTTTTTAGCTTTTCTGGGGAATACGAGCATTTCAGCCAGCTGAGTCAGGTTGAGCTTCGCCACGGAGCCTTGAAAAAGGACTTTGCGGTAGAATCGTTTCGCCTGGCGGGAGAAATACCCCTGCTGAAGTTAGCCGGGATCGATACCCCCGAGCTTGCTAAAACCTTGGCAAACTGGGAGATCTGGGTAGAACGTGACAAAGCCGCTAAGTTGGAACCAGGGGAGGTTTACCTCGGGGATCTGATTGGTTGCCGTGCGGTTGACGGTGACAAGGTGCTGGGGACGGTTACCGGGTACCTAGAAGGCGGTGTGGCCCCACTGATTGAGGTGGCCAAGACAGAAGGCGGAACGGCGTTGGTGCCGTTTCAGCAACAGTACTGGGGTGATATTGATCTGACCGGACAGACGATGCAGCTTTTGACACCGTGGATTTTAGAATGACCTTCACGGTTCTGAGTTTATTCCCCGAAATTTTAGAGGGCTTTTTTCAAACGTCGTTGATGAAAAAAGCTCGTGACAAAGGTCTCATTACTGTCAATTTGGTGAATATACGCGACTTTGCGCATAATCGCCATAAAACCTGTGATGATGTTCCTTATGGCGGTGGCGCCGGTATGGTCCTAAAACCGGAACCTTTGGCCGAAGCTCTGGATTCTGTGGGAGCTTTAGCGAAAAGGACCCTCTATCCGACACCGTCAGGCCGTACTCTCACGCAGAGGATGGTCGAAGAGTTAGCGAAAGAAGATGAGCTGGTGCTGATCTGCGGACGCTACGAAGGCATTGATCAACGCATCATCGACGAGTATGTCGATGAAGAGATTTCGATCGGAGACTACGTGCTGTCTTCGGGCGAGATTGCTTCGTTGGTCCTCATTGATGCTATCTACCGGCTTCGTGATGGGGTAATCAAACCTCGCTCACTTGAAGAAGAAAGCTTTTCTGGCGCGGGACTTCTAGAGTACCCTCAGTATACGCGCCCGGAAGTTTTTCGCGGTAGGTCTGTTCCTGAGGTTTTGCTGTCGGGTCATCATGGCCGGGTAGCGGATTGGCGGACACAGAAGAGCGTCGAAAAAACAAAACGTTTGCGGCCAGATTTGCTGGACCGCCTGGGTCACAGAGAAAACGAGGAGGATTGTCATGGACCTAATTAAGACGATCGAAGCTGGACAGCTGAGAGAAGTTGCCCCTTTTAAAGTGGGCGATACCGTTAAAGTGCATTTTAAGATTGTTGAAGGTAAAACGGAGCGTGTTCAGGTGTACGAAGGCACCGTGATCGCTATGCAGAACTCCGGGCTGCGCAAGACCTTTACCGTGCGCAAAATTTCCTTCGGTGTTGGCGTCGAGCGTGTATTCCCCTTTCACTCCCCCCGGATTGAAAAGGTTGAAATGGTTCGGCCGGGCCGTGTCCGCCGTTCCAAGCTGTATTACTTGCGCGACCGTGTCGGTAAAGCCGCCAAGGTAAAAGAACTGATCAAGAAGAAAGACTCGGTTTAAGGCCGGAAAGGGATTATCTCTTGCAGGTGTTCTCGGGAACCCTGATTCCCTCACCCCGTTTTTTCCCCTTAGGGGGAAAGGCGGGGTCTTTTTTTACGGCTCGTGTGGCCTCCTATGACCCTGTGCACAGTACAGCGGTCGTGCTTGTTGACCGTCAGCCTGTTCAAGTTGCCACTGAATTCCCGCTTAAACCAGGCGAACTATTGCGGCTTCAAGCCACACGAGAAGATAACCGGTGGCTATGGAAGGTCTTGGCCCCGCTAACCGAACAGTCCTCTTTAGCCAATTTGCCACCAGCCTGGGTACAAGCCTTTGTCCAGCTGGGTCTGCCGCCGCATCCTGAGCGTATTGCCCTGCGAATGGCACGTTTTGGACGAACCCCGGGCGCCGCAGAATGGGGAGCACAAGCCGAGGCCCGTCGATGGCCCGATACCCCAAACTTTATTGCGGCTTGGTCACACTTTGAAGCCCTTTTAGAGCAAGACCCTGACCGGGCATTACAAAAACCGTTTTCAGAACCCACCCCTCAAGAACGCGACGAAGTGACAGCCTGGAACCAAGGCTCAACCGCCAAAGGGGGCTGGAGCTTGTACCCTGTACCTTTTCGGTGGCAAGGCCAAAAAGGTTGTCTTTGGGTAAAATCTCGGCAGGTTCAAGGTAGGATGGAATCGAGTTGGGTAACCTGGAGTCTGGGAGTTCCCCTGAGGCTTTTCGTAGGTTCTTCGGTAAATTTGACATTTTTTCGTCCAGAGGATGAGGTTTTCTTTCAAAAACATGGTACATTTGTCAGTAAGGTCGTGTCCTTGGCGAGCCAGTTTGGGTTAAAAGCTCAGCTAGGTTCCCGGCTTGCTCCCCCCGCGACAGGGCCACGGGGAATTGATGTCAGCGTCTGAAGGAAAAGCTGAGACTGGCCGGTTGGTCGGCCTTAAATATGAACCAGGAACCCTGGCGCCGCGTATTCTTTTTAAAGCCACGCGACTTCAAACTCTGCCAGTTTTAAGCTTGGCCAAAAAGTACGGGGTTCCTATTCGCCGTGAAGCTGACTTGTTGGAGGTTTTGTTTACCTTTCCCGAAGGGGCCTTCATTCCCGAAAGTCACTATGCTCTGGTTGCCGGAATTTTAGCCGAAGTTTACCGCCTGCGAGGAACGCGAGGCGGCCCCCAGGAGGCCAAGCACTGATGTCGTCGTTGCTCATTCAACCTCAGATTCCTTTTTGGAATTTTCCCGATGACGACCAAGCCGGAGTGGTCCACCAACAACTTCGGCAAACGCTCGAAACGATCTTTGCCGACCTTCAGCAAAAAGAACTTTTGCCCTCGGCCTTTGAAGAGTTTACCCGCGAATTCCACAAGGCAATGACCCTCCACGGTTGGGCTTTGTTGAGGTTTTTTTTAACCGGTCGTTGGGAGAACCCCGATGTCACCGCTTCAAGTCTACATGTCGCCTTGGTTGCCTGGCTGGTGGCTACCTCCCGGGCTTGGACCGAACGTAAACGGGAACTCTTTGTTCGTGCCGCCTTACTTCATGACGTGGGTATGCTGTTTGTTCCCCCGGGGTTATTGCATAAAGAAGGCAAGTTGTCGGTGCAAGAACGTTCTTTGATCGCGGCGCACCCCGGTGTGTCGTTTAATCTTGTCAAAAAATGGGGCGAAAGCTACGAGTCCACACAGGTTGCCTGGCAACATCACGAGGAATGGTCGGGGGGAGGTTACCCGCAGAACTTAAAAGAAGAGGCTATTCACCCTTGGGCCGCTCTGACAGCAGTGCTGGATAATTTTGTAGCACGTTCGACCCAGCGTTCCTATCGGAGCTCCTTGGTGGGGTATAGCGCGATGAAACAGCTCATCGCGGAACAACAAAAGCGTTTCAACCCCGTGTGGGTAAAAGAACTTGTAGCCGTTTTGGGAATGTACCCCCCCGGTAGCATTGTTCTTCTCAGTGACGGTAGTATCGCCCGAGTCACCGAATCCCAAACCGGCAAACCTTTGCGACCTCGGGTCAGGATCATGATTGACCAATTTGGAACCGAATTCCGCCAAGATCGCGGAGGCTTGGTCGACCTTACGGCGTCGGGAAACTTCATTGCCAGGCCTGTGGATTTTCGGGATGTCAACGAAGCCTAACGCACGAGAGCGAGGGGATGTCTCGGAAGAGGCCGTGAGCGTGTGGTTGGGAAGGCAAGGCTACGCCATTCTGCAAAGAAATCTCAGGTACCGGGAAGGAGAAGTCGATATAGTAGTATACAAGGACTCAACCCTAGTATTTGTGGAGGTCAAAGCCCGCAAAAGTGGGGGTGTAGAAACCTTGGAACATTCGATTCATGCCCGCAAACGTGCGAGAATTCTCCGGTGCGCCGAACGATTTATCGCCGAACATCAGTGTTGGAGGGAGACAGTGGTCCGCTTTGACGTGGTTTTTCACGGTTCCGACGGTTTTCACCATTTTCCCGGGGCATTTACGGAGAGTGGTCTAACATGATGTCTCAGCAAGAGCCGGAAAGCCGGTACCAAGAACTCAAGAAAAAGCTCGGTGAAACGGTCTATATGCAAACGGCCATTCTAGAAATTGCCGTGTTATTGACAGAGAGTATTCATCGGGGGCATTTTTTGCTTCATGAAAGAAAATAACGCCGATAAACGCCGAGGCTTTCGCCGACGCAACCGCCCTGATGAATTTCCTCGTTTGGTCCTGGCTTCATTGACCTGTGTGGTGTGTCATCAGGTAATTGCCGAAATGGCCAGCGCTGTTGCGTTTGGTCCCGAGCAAGGACCGGCGCATTTTGATTGTGTTCTTCAAGCGCTTCAGGAACGTGAAAACCTTCGCGAAGGAGAACGCCTGGCTTACCTGGGTTCGGGAATGTTTGGGGTTGTTCAGGATATTGATGCCAAGAACTTTCAGATTGTTCGCAAGATTGCAGTAGAAGACCCCCATAATCCGCCAGAATGGCGTAAAGAGATCAAAGCCCTCGTCAAAGCTCGCACCGCCACCCCTATGTAAGCGGGGGCTTTTTCACTTTAGCGTTTAATCTTGATAACTGAAGCCAGCTTCTAGCTCAAAGAGGGCTGTGGAGCTGGGAACACTATAGATGGTCGCCCCTTCGCCTAAACTGAAGAGCGACACCAGGGCTTTTACAAAAGCCGAGGAGTGCGGAGAGGTTACCCAGCTTAGCCTCCCACCGAACAAGCCCGAGTCGATTTGTGTCCAGGTTACGGTGGGGGCTGTATAGGTACGATTCAGCGTTTGATAGCCCAGATCAACGGCAATGCGAAAGGGAATGTTCTTTTCAAAGACCTCGGTATCGAAGAGGTAGCGGGTTTGTGAATCTTTTACGAAGACGCCGTTGTCATCGGTTAAAAAACCCTTGTTTTCAACAGAAAAGGTAAGAATTCCATGTTCCAAGAAAACTCCGGCTTCGGCGTGCATCCCCGAGGTATAGGCATCGCCAGTGCTGGCCACCGGGGCAAAGGTTGTCAGAAAGCCGGCGCCGATAAAGCCTAGACCTGGTTTTGTTGCTTGGAGTCTGAGTGACATCCCCGGATTAAACCACGTTTGAGGGGTTGTTAGAGTTCCCACAAAGGGGCTTAAGGACAGGGAGAAGTTTTCTTGGGAGTAGCCCAGCTTTAAAAAAATTCGTCCTCTTTGAATGGGGTCGCCTACCCAGCCCGAGCTGAGGGTAAAATCGTTTTTGAGTTTTTGTGATAGCAACAAAGAGCCGTTTCCGTAGAGGTCGGACCCTGAAAAGGTTTCTCCGGCTGTGTCGGCTTGTTTGCTAGGGGCCCACGTTAAGTTCGTCCACAGCGTCGAAGCTCTCCAATCGAGAGCCGCAGCAGGGAGTGTGACCCCTAGCACGATACCAACAAAAAGTAAAAAACGGATCATTTTCTTATTTTATAACAAATCAAGCAAAATTCCAGAAGGCGAACCCGGTTTTGTCGAAAATTCTTGCCTTGACTTAATAGATTTTCTATATCAAGCTTTATTGGTATGAGCGACTATCTGGATCCGAACAATGAAGAGCTCTTAAAGGACTTCTTCGCGGAAGCCCAAGGGCAAGTCGATACTCTAGAACAAAATATCCTGGTTCTAGAAAATGATCCCCGCAGTAAGGACGCCGTCGACGAGATCTTTCGTGCGGCGCATACCTTAAAAGGGGGTGCCGCCACCGTTCAGATGTTTGAACTTTCTGAGTTCACCCATGTGGTCGAGGATGTGCTCGATGAAATCCGAACCGGCGCTGTTAAGGTTTCTGAGGCGGTTGTTGATACGCTTTTGAAAGCCATTGACGTGATTAAACTTATGCTTGAGGCCCGTTTAGAGGGCGAAGTTTATGAAGAAGATATTGGGGGCCTGAAAAATCGATTAACGAGCTTTTTGGCAACTAATGCCGAACAAAAAGCCAAACCCAAAGCGCCAACCGCTCAAGCAAAGGCTGCGCCTACGCCTACCACCCCAGCCCGGTCTGCCACCTCGCCGACAAAGTCGGCATCGTCCTTGAGTGAATACGAAGTGCTTGAGCTCAAACAAGCGGCCGATGGTCGACCGATCTACCGCGTGATTGTTGAGTTTGACGAGGCTAACCCCATGAATTCGGTGGGGGGAATTCAGGTTTTTGCGGTCTTGAAAGAGCAAGGCTCCGTACTCAAAACAATTCCCGAATTTGACAAACTTTATGAAGATCAGTTTTGGCCTACAGTTGAATACTTTGTCGCCTTAGACAAAGACCCCCAGGTCGTTCAGAAAAAATGCCAAATTCCTGATGTAACAACCGAAGTAACCGTTCAGGACTTAGAAAAAGAGGTTTTACCTGCCCCAGCGAAAGCAAAAGCTCCTGAACCGCCGCAAGCAAAGACGGCTGAATCCCCGAAAGTTCCGACGTCAGTCCCCGGTCCTTCTGTTTCGCAGGGGGAATCAAGTGAATCGGTAAAAGAAGATTTGCCACCTCCCGAGGAACACGAAGCGGCAAAAGAAGGGAAAAAAACTTCGACTGCGGTGGTCGGTTCGATTCTGAGGGTGGATTCGAAGCGCATCGACAACCTTTTGAATTTGGTCAGCGAAACCGTCATTAGCAAGGCCACGTTTAGTCAAATCTCGAACCAGTTTGGTGAGGCCCTAACGCACCTTCAAGAAGCGTCGTTGGCCTTTCGCACCGATCTTAAAGATCTTTTAGAAGCCCTGCCGCAGTACTTGGATGAACTGCAAAAAGGGAAAACCGTCAAAGAGCTCAAAAAGGACCTTCAAGAACGCTATGGAAAGACCTTTACGCTGTTTGACCCGGTTGAGTCACAGCTCAAGGGAACAGTAGCCACCTTTCGAGGAACCGCCCAAAATTTGGGGCGCATCATCGGTGAACTCCACGAAGGTGTCCTGCGCATTCGGATGGTACCGATTTCGCAAATCTTTTCACGCTTTCCCCGACTGGTTCGAGATTTATCCAAGACGCTCAACAAAAAAATCAGCCTTGTCATTGACGGCGAAGAAACAGAGCTTGATAAGTCGGTGATTGAAGATTTGCTGGATCCGTTGATTCACTGCGTTAGGAACGCTATCGACCACGGTATTGAAAGCGCCTCGGTACGGCAGGAGCGGGGTAAACCTGAAGAAGGTCGAGTGGTCCTTGCGGCTCGCAACGAAGGCAATATGATTGTCATTGAAATTTCTGATGATGGAAACGGCATTGATGTCGAAGCGGTCAAGCGCAAGGGCGTAGAACGAGGTCTGGTGCATCCAGGAAAGATTCTTTCGGATGTCGAAGCTTTTAACCTCATCTTTGAGCCAGGGTTTTCAACCGCTGAAAAAGTCACCAATATTTCGGGACGAGGCGTGGGCCTTGACGTCGTTCGCAAGCAGATTGAAAAGCTTAACGGTACGGTGAGTATTTGGTCTGAGAAGGGGCTGGGGAGCAAGTTTACCATTAAGCTTCCGCTCACCTTGGCTATCATTCAAGGGCTCTTGGTGCGTGTGGGCCGTGAAGTCTATGCCATTCCTATTACGTCGGTCATAGACAGCCACAGGATCAAAGCGTCCGAAATTAAGGTTATTGATAACTATGAAGTCTTTAATGTCCGCAAAGACGTGGTTTCGTTGATGCGGTTGAATCGTTTGTTTGGCATTGAAGCGGACGAGAATGTCCCGTTCCACTACGTGGTTGTTGTAGGAAGCGGCGACAAGAAAATCGGCCTTGTGGTAGACGCCCTGATCGGCGAAGAAGACGTGGTCATCAAGCCCCTCAAGGACCAATATACCAACACCCCCGGAATAGCCGGCGCGACGATCTTGGGTGACGGTAAGGTTTCGCTTATCATCGATGTGAGTCAGCTTCTAGATTTAGGGCTTCGTAACGAGCGAACTGCCCGACAACAACGCGAGACTTGGACAAAATAGGAAGGTATCATGACGACTTCCCCTACCAGCACGAAAGCAGTAACCCCCGAAAAGGTTCAACGCGTAGATTTTAAGATGGTGTCGTTTACCCTGGCTGGGAAGGAGTACGGGGTAGACATAATGAAAGTAAAAGAGATCCGCAAGGCGGGCGATTTTACCAAAGTCCCCAATACTCCTAACTTTGTTCGAGGCGTAGACAACCTGCGCGGCGATATCATTCCGATTATTGACCTCAGGATAATGTTCCATCTTCCCGCTGAAACCCGAGAAGAACATGCCCTCGAAAACATCATCATTTTACGGTTGGATGAGCTGGTTTTGGGGGTGGTTGTTGACACCATCGAAAAGGTTGTGGGTGTGTCAAAAGAAGCAATTCAACCGCCGCATCCTCTGTTTGGGGACATTAACATTCAGTACATCCAAGGAGTTGTCGAGTACAACAACATTCTGTTTATTCTCTTGGATGTTGACCGGATTTTTGGCAAGCCGCCCAGGACAGAAGAAACACCCGCTTTGAAATCTGAGGTTTTACCCGATGATCCTCCGCCTGCACCGGTGGCAACAGTTTCCGGGAGCGACCTGGACCTGCAATTTATTTCTGAGAGTCTGCGATCGCTAGCCGGGTTTTACGTAGGGGCGATCAACCGAGAATGGGTTAGCGGACGCTTAGTTCAGTGGAAGGCAGACCGTAAGGCCCAGGGCCAAGATTTTCAATTACAAACTCGAGAAGAAGCTGAAGAATTTTTGAAAGGATTTTTGACAGGGAACTCGTCCCGTTTTTGGACAGAACAAGAGATTCAACTTCTTGCCAAAGATTTGCGGTTTAGTGGCAACAATGTCTCGGTGTGGAACCCCGGCTGTGGTAAGGGGTACGAAGCTTACAGCTTGGCTGTCCTGTTCCGGACGCAATTTCCCCAAGTGGGAGTAAAAATCTGGGCTAGTGACAATGATCTTTTGAATATCTCGATCGCTCCCAGTCTCGCGTTTCCAGAAGTGGAAATTGAGAGCTTTTACCAACCATTCTTAGTGGCGACAAAAGCGGGTTCTCAGTTTTCGTCAGAGGTTAAGAGCCAGGTTTTTTTCGAGTTTCATGATATTCGCAACATGAATCCGATTTCTAATGTCTCGTTGATCGTGGCCCGGGACGTTGTGTCCTTTTTACCTCCTGAAGACCGTGACAAGGTTTTTGCCGAGTTTTATGAGAAGTTAAAACCCGAAGGGTATTTGATCCTGGGACAAAACGAAACGGCACCACAAGAAGCTGACTGGAAGCGAGTTGCTGTAGGCCCCTGGACGGTCTTTCAGAAAAACATCTAAGATAAGAGCAGAAAGCGGGAGATCATAACGAGGAGTTGCTATGCGCGTGGAATACATCAATCCCTTTGTGGAGGCTGCTTACAATGTCCTATCTGAGGTCTTGGGCGTAGAGATTAAACGGGGGAATTTGTACCTCAAATCCGCTACGAAGTCCGTGATGGGGGTAGCCGCCATCGTAGGCTTGGCAGGAGAAGTCGAAGGTCGAGTGCTTTTTGATATGTCTAAGGTTACCGCCATTAAGATCGCATCGGCCATGAACATGGAAGAGTTAAAAGAATTTGATGATCTGGCCAAGGCAACCATCACAGAGCTAGCCAATATGATCACAGCTCAAGCCGTTACCAAGTTGCATGACTTAGGCTTTCGCTTTGACCTAACGCCCCCTGCCTTGATTTCGGGGGACAATATGGAAGTCTCTGACCAAGAAGTGGAAGCGTTGATAGTCCCGATGGAATCAGAACTAGGGAATATCGAGATTAACGTTGCTGTGCGAGAACGAGGTTAAAGAAGTGAAGACAAAAGTCGATTTTCCTACCATAAATGAGCGTCCACCCGAGGGTACCCGTCCTGATGGGTCACCCTTTCGAGTGCTTATTGTCGATGACTCGATGTTTGTGACCAAGCAGATCGGGCAAATCTTAACGTCTGAAGGCTTTGACGTGGTAGGAACCGCCGGTGACGGTGAAGAGGGCTTAGAAAAGTACAAACAATTGTTTCCCAACGTGGATTTGGTGACGATGGATATTACTATGCCCAAGATGGACGGCGTCACCGCTTTAGAAAAGATCATACAGTTTGACAAAAATGCCAAAGTAGTCATGATAAGCGCCTTAGGAAAGCAGGATTTGGTCAAAAAATCGCTTTTGTTAGGCGCGAAAAACTACATCGTCAAGCCACTGGATCGGAAAAAGGTTCTTGAACGTGTCGTTCATTCGTTACAATCGTAAGGGTTGAACACTCATGAGAGATGGATCTTTTCACTCATGAGTAGCAAAGGATCAGTGTCATGACTGTTGAAGAGATGGTGTCATGAGGTGTGCGAGTTTCGATTTCTAACTTCATGCCGTTCTTGACAAAAATGGCGTATTCCGCTAAGTTAAAAGCGTTCCGAGGGGGACTAGCTCAGTTGGTTAGAGCGCTTGCTTGACATGCAAGAGGTCGACGGTTCAAATCCGCCGTCTCCCATTTGATGAAGAAAAACCGGCCTTGAGCCGGTTTTTTTATTTCTTGACCCCTGAACTTGGTTTGCTTACTTTCGAAACAATAGGAAGGAGACTCTATGAAGCTTTGGTCGATTCTTGGACTAGCTGTACTTTTGACATCGCCACTGATAGCTGAAAGTACTCAGCCGTTTAATAGGGAAACGGTGGCGACGATAATGCGAGAAAATATCACTCACTTTAGAGCAGCTGTCGAAGCTGTCAAAGCGGGGAACGACTACTCTGCGGCCGATGCCTTTTATCAGCTAGCTAAGGCCAATGAGTCCCTTCTCACAATGGCGCCTCCTGAGGGTTCTCAAGCAGACTGGGATAAGCTTTTTCATCAACTAATAGATGCTGCCTTGACGGGTGTAGGAGGAGCAGGCGCTCATCAACCCAAAGTCATGAAGAAAGCCCTAGAAGAAATTCTGACAACGCTGAATGAAGGACATCGAGAGTTTCGTCAATAAAACGCTGATCAATAATATTCGGTAAAAGCGCAACTCAAATTTGATTTTGTGCCCTAACGGGACTAAAATAGTTCCATGAATATTGAGATTAAAAGTAGCTCAGAACCAGGTCGGTGGGAGGTAAGATTCCCCTTTGACAGAGCATTGGTGAACGTTATGCATCGTGTTCCGTCGAATCATTGGAACCCTGCCACCAAAACCTGGTCGATTAGCGATTCGCAAGCTTCGATCGACCAACTTTTGTCTAGCCTCTACGAAACTAAAATATTTAACTTTGACGAAAATCAGAAGCTTTCCCCAGAGGATACGAAAGCTGACCTTCGCAAAAAATATAGCACTGCTCTGTTAGCAAGACACTATAGTCAGCGGACTGTTAACATATATTGTGCGTGGCTTGACCGCCTTTTTCGACATCTGGGCACAAAAGACCCCCGTTCGGTGACGACTTTTGATGTCAATCAATTTCTTAGTAACCTAGCCACTAAAGACTACGTTAGCGCCTCCACTCAAAACCAAGCCTTGGCCGCCATTTTGTTCTTTTTTCGTAATGTCCTAGACAAGGACCTGGAATTGATGAAGAACTTAATTCGGGCAAAGAAATCGCTACGGCTGCCTGTAGTACTTTCAATCACCGAGATTAAACAAATTTATGACTATATGACGGGAGACAAACTTCTGGTTGCTCGACTTCTCTACGGTACAGGAATGCGCCTACAAGAATGTCTTCAGTTGCGAATCCAAGACATCGATTTTGAACAAAATCAAATTTTTATTCACCGAGGAAAAGGTAATAAAGACCGTCGGACAATGCTACCCGCGACATTGAAAGGTGAATTAAAAAAACACTTGGACGTTGTAAAAGCACAACACCTTCAGGACCTTAGTGACGGTTTTGGTGAAGTCCCTTTACCCGATGCTTTAGCTTTAAAGTATCCGGCTGCAAGTAAGGCTTGGAGTTGGCAATGGGTTTTTCCGCAGGCTAACCGTTGGGTGGACGCCCAGACAGGCAAGCAAGGCCGCTATTATATGGACCCATCGTTGATGCAACGAGCCTTTCATCAAGCCTTGCTGAATGCTGGTATACCCAAAAAAGCCAGTTGTCACACCTTGCGCCACTCCTTTGCTACCCACCTTATTCAGAAGGGGGCAGACATACGAACTGTTCAGGAGCTTCTGGGCCATAGCGACGTCAAAACCACGCAAATCTACACCCACGTCCTGAATAGTGGACCTTTTGGTCTACAAAGCCCAGCGGATTTGATGTAGGACCCGTATGACGAACGAGATAAAATCGGTATTTTTAAAGCTAAGCCTTTGTATATTGTTATCTTGGCAAGACTACCTTGTAGTTGCTATGAAAAGCGCGATATTATCAGGAACAGGATAAATTGGATACCGGACTCTTATAACGAACAGGCTAAGTAATGTTGGGTGGACGCTTCGCGCGAAAATAAATACAATGCGATTAGGAGATTAAATGAGTTTCAACTTGCACCAGGCTAGGCTTATTGCAGCAGAATTGTCAGACAATACAGGAAACGAAGAAGGACTAATTGAGTCTTTTGCACAAGTTTGTTCATATTTATCAGAACATCCAGATGCTATTTCTTGGCGTGGTAATAATAAACCAAATGTTAATACCATGGATGGTTTGAAGATTTTAGCAAACAGGTATTTTGAATCATATCGAAGCTCAGATTATCCTGCTATTCCAGGAACTGTACCGGATGATATGGTTAGTATAGTTTTACAAGTCGCATACGGATATGATATTCAGCAATCCGAATTTATCAAGATTGCACATCAGCAATCAATGTGTGCAGAAAATACAGTCGGGGCTCTTTTAGAGCGATATTTAGGTTCTAAACTCAGAAATCATAATTGGCATTGGTGTTGCGGTGATTTTGTA
>JAJXWL010000133.1 GCA_021781625.1 bacterium | reverse complement strand
TTACCTGTTAGGGTTTTCCCTGGTAGTGTAAGGCATTTCCTTGGTAAACTGACATAGGAGGGTTTATGGTGGTGCAAGCGATTGTCTACGGTCTGGTTTTTTGGCTGACGGTGTTAACATCTTTGCTTACCTTAATTCCGTACCACCTGCTTAAGCTGATGGGCCGAAAGCGGGAAGCCTGGTTTTACCTTGGTCGGCTTGGCCGATTCTATGCGCGTTTTATTCTAGAGCGTTTGGCAGGTTGCCGTATCCACGTGGAGGGCCTTGAGCATATTCCCCGCGGCAAGCCGTACTGTTTTGTGAGCAACCATCAGGCTTATGCGGATATTTTGTTAATAATGGCTACTGTGCCCGAACCGGCTGGCTACATTGCTAAACGGTCTTTAAAATACGCACCGGTGATTCGAACATGGATGAAAGAGCTGGGTTGTTACTTTTTAAAACGCGAAAGTTTGAAAGATGGGTTGAAAGGAATTCTCTACGGCGCCGATCGCGTCAAAAGAGGCTTCCCTATGGTTATCTTTCCCGAAGGGACGCGAAGTCGTGGTCCACAAATGGGTGAGTTTCGCAAAGGGGGCCTCAAATTGGCCACCAAAGCCAAAGCGATGGCAGTTCCTGTGTCGATTCAAGGCAGCTACCGCGTTTTGGAACAATCGGGTCGGGTCCGTCCCAGCTGGGTGGGTATACGCTTTCACCCGCCGATCGATACGGTGGGTTTGACTTCGGCTCAAGAAGAATCTTTGACACAAGATATTAGGCAGATCATTCACAACGGAGTACTCGACTTTCAAAAAATCTCCCCTCACGGAAAGAACTAGCATGGCCAAAGACACGACTTACGACGAAAGCAAAATCAAGACCCTCAGTTCCCTTGAACATATTCGCCTGCGCTCCGGCATGTACATTGGCCGCCTTGGCGACGGTTCGAATATGGATGACGGCATTTACGTGCTGGTAAAAGAAGTCGTTGATAACGCCATTGATGAATACATCATGGGCTTCGGTAAACGCATTGATGTGTCCGTCGATAAAAACGTCGTGGCCGTACGCGACTTTGGTCGTGGCATTCCGTTGGGCAAAGTCATCGACTGTGTCTCGATGATCAACACGGGCGCCAAATACAACGACGATGTTTTTCAGTTTTCGGTAGGGTTGAACGGTGTCGGTACCAAGGCGGTGAACGCCTTATCAAGCCGATTTCTCGTTCGTTCGCACCGCGAAGGAAAATTCTTCGAGGCCACCTTTCAACAGGGCAAGCTCCTAAAAGAAAATCAAGGAAGTACCACTGAGCCCGACGGAACTTACGTTGAGTTTCAACCCGATAAAGAAATCTTTGCAGACTACCAATTCAACAAAGAGTTCTTGGAACAACGGATGTGGAACTACGCCTGCTTGAACCAGGGCTTGAGACTGTACCTGAATAAAGAAAAATTTGAAGCCAAAAACGGTCTACTTGACCTGTTGAATGCTGAAATTGGCGAGGGAGAAGCCTATCCCGCCGCTTACTACAAAGGTCAATACTTAGAGTTTGCTTTTACTCACACGGGAAGTTACGGTGAAACGTATTTTTCGTTTGTTAACGGTCAGCACACCTCCGATGGCGGTACTCACCTTTCGGCGTTTCGTGAAGGGCATTTAAAAGGCATCAACGAGTTCTACAAAGAGAACTACAACGGTTTGGATGTCCGTGAAGGCCTGACTGCGGCTGTTGCTGTCAAAATCAAAAATCCTGTTTTTGAAAGTCAGACCAAAAACAAGCTCGGCAATACCGATATCCGTTCGTGGATTGTCCAGGCGGTCAAAGAAGCCGTGATGGATTTTCTGCACAAAAACTTTGAAACCGCCCGTATTCTCAAAGACCGAATTATCTCGAACGAAAAGCTCCGCAAGGAACTCAATACCGTCAAAAAAGAAGCCAAAGAAGCAGCTAAGAAAATCGCCTTGAATATCCCCAAGCTTAAGGATTGCAAGTATCACATTGAAGATGGTGAAAAAGGCGCTGGCTCCATGATCTTTATCACCGAAGGTCAGTCGGCGGCAGGGTCCATGGTGACGGCAAGGGACGTTTATACCCAGGCCATCTATGCCCTTCGCGGCAAACCTGAAAACCTTCATGGTAAAAAACGCACCGAGATTTACCGCAATGAAGAGCTCTACAACCTGATGATGGCCTTGGGGATCGAGAACGATGTCGAGAATCTTCGGTATGGAAAAATTATCATTGCCACAGACGCCGATACCGATGGGTTTCACATTCGCAATCTGTTGCTGTCGTTCTTTTTGAATTTCTTTGAAGAACTGGTGGTCAATGGTCGGGTTTATATTCTCGAGACTCCTTTGTTCCGGGTACGAAACAAAAAAGAAACGCGGTACTGCTACAACGCCAAAGAACGCGATGTCGCGGTTAAAGCCCTGACCGGGGCCGAGGTGACTCGGTTCAAAGGTCTTGGCGAAATCAGCCCTAACGAGTTTGGTCCGTTTATCGGCGCGTCTATGCGTTTGGTCGACATCAACATCAAATCGCTTAAGGATATTCCCTCGACCCTGTCGTTTTATATGGGGAAGAACACGCCGACCCGTCGGCAATACATCATGGAGAATTTGATCTAACATGGCTTACGTACAAAAGCTGTTTGCCGAAAACTTTCTTGAGTACGCCTCGTACGTCATTAAAGAGAGGGCCATACCCCATTTGAACGATGGCCTCAAACCCGTGCAGAGGCGCATTATCCACTCACTGATGGAGATGGATGATGGCAAATTTCATAAAGTTGCCAACGTGGTGGGGCACTGCATGAAATACCATCCCCACGGCGACGCTTCGATTTACGAAGCCCTGGTCAACTTGGGGCAAAAGAACCTCTTTATTGATACGCAAGGAAACTTTGGCAACATCTTTACCGGCGACGAAGCTTCGGCGGCACGCTACATTGAATGTCGTTTGACACCTTTAGCCAAGGAAGTGCTCTACAACCCCGAAATCACCGAAATGGCTGAATCGTATGACGGACGAAACAAAGAACCCGTCATCTTTCCGGCAAAGATTCCTGTGGTTCTCATTCAAGGCATTGAGGGTATCGCCGTTGGTATGGCAACCAAGATCTTGCCGCACAATTTTCGCGAAGTTTTGCAGGCATTACAAGCAGCCCTGCGTGGCGAAGAGTTTTCACTCTTGCCGGATTTTCCCACCGGGGGACTCATGGATGCCTCAGCCTACGAAGATGGCCAGGGCTCCGTTACTGTTAGAGCCTTGTTAGACACTTCGGATGAAAAGCGCATCCTGATTCGCGACCTACCCTTTGGGGCGACAACAGCCAGCCTTATCGCTTCGGTTGAGAATGCTGCCAAAAAAGGCAAGCTAAAGATTGCAGGCATTTCAGATTTTACCTCCGAGCACGTTGAGATCGAAATTAAACTGCCCCGAGGCGTCTACACCTCAGAAGTAGTCGAAGCCCTCTACGCCTTTACCGATTGTCAGATCACGCACCAAGTCAATTTGTTGGTGATTCAAGACAAACTTCCGGTACAAACCACGGTAACACAGGTGATACGCCATCATGCCGGCCACCTGGTTGAGGTGTTAAAAAAAGAGTTGGAGCTAGAAAAGGGTAAGCTCCTCGACAAGCTGCACCTGCGTACCTTGGAACGTATTTTTATCGAAGAACGTCTCTACAAGCTCATTGAAGACAAAAAGACCCACGACTTGGTTTCGCAGGCGGTTGTGACAGGTTTTGTTCCGTTCAAAAAAGAAATCCTTCGTCCCATTACCGAAGACGATGTAAAGCATCTTCTTGAAATTCCGATACGGCGTATTTCGCTTTATGACATTGAAAAAGCCCGCAAAGAACTCGAAGAGATTCAGGCCCGTCTCAAGCAAATTGAGCACCACTTGGCTCACCTCACGGCTTACGCCCTGGCTTTTTTAGACGGGATTTTGAAAAAGTACACGGATCAAATGCCAGTGCGTCAAACCAAGCCTTTGAGCTTTAAAAAGGTAACGGCCAAAGACGCCGCTTTACGTGACAAAAAGCTGAGGTACGACAAAGCCACAGGCTACTTAGGGTGGGCTCTGACAACCGGAGAAGTTCAGCTCGAGGTCAGTGAGCTGGATCGCCTTCTGTTGATCCGTAAGGATGGAACTTACAGTGTTATCCGGGCCGCCGAAAAACTCTTTGCGGGAAAAAATGTGTTGTTTATCGGAAACGCCGATAAAGAAGAACTTGCCAAGGTCGTCTTTTCGCTTTTGTACCGCGACAATTCTAGCTTGTCGATTTACCTCAAAAGATTTCAAATCGAGGGCTATATTCTGGATAAAGAGTATACGTTGTTACCAGAAAACACGACCTTATTAAAGTTGACCACACGCCAGGATGTCGCCGTCCGTGTGGATTACAAACAAAAGCCACTCATTCGGGTTTTTGAAGAAACCTTCCCCGTCCAGGAGTACTTGGTAAAGGGCGTCAAAGCTCAGGGGGTAAGGCTGACCTCGAAAGAAACCACGGGGGCTCGGTTTGTTAGAAACACCGGTTCCGGTCCCGATGCTGAAAACGGCGCAGAGTCCGAGGAGGAATGATGTTTTGGAAAGCGAAAGAATGGCCCTGGCCCCTTAAGAACAGCGCTCAAGCCGCCTTATTGAAAGGCCTCTTAGAGAGCGAAGGAATTCCCTACCGCTTGATCCGCCATGGAGATTCTTTGTGGGGCTATGCGACCGAAGTCGCTGAGGGCTGGGGGCATGTAGAAATTGATGAGGCCCACCGTGAGGCTTTCGAACAGCTTTGGCAAGAGTTCCAGGCGTCGGAAGTCGTCGAAGAGGGGTCTGGATCCTAACTCTGATTCGTCTTAAAGAGTCAAAGGGGCGAGGTTAGCTCGAGACAGTGCCCATTCTTTTGCAGTTTGTGAACAAAGCTTTCAAAGGCTGCCCGGGGCAACGGACGAGAAATTAAGAATCCCTGAACGGTTTGACAGCCTAAGTCAGCTAACTCTTCAAGCTGGCTTAAGGTTTCGACCCCTTCGGCGACGATATGCAGGTTAAGTTCCTTAGCAATAGAAATCAAAGACCGAACAATGGCCAAGTCTTGCGGATTTTCGGGCAGACCCCGGACGAACGATTGGTCAATTTTAATTTCGTCCAGGGTAAACTTGTGAAGGTGACTGAGTGAAGAAAAGCCTGTGCCAAAATCGTCCACCGAGATTTTTAGCCCAAAGTTTTTAAACGCTTTGAGGATTTGTTCGGCTTCGAGCGGATCTTCAAACAGGCTGGTCTCGGTCACTTCAAGGGTAAGCTTTTCAACCACAGCTTTGTGCTTTCGGATCGCTTTTTGAAAAATCTCGACCAAATCATGACTACGGAATTGACGTGCCGAAACGTTAAAGGCCAAGTGTACCTCACGAAAGGCGGTTTCATCCCAATCTTTTAACTGCTGAACGACTTGGTACAGACTCCACTTGCCGATGGGCATGATCAAACCAGTTTCTTCAGCGATAGGAATAAATTGAGACGGTTGGATTTGTCCCTTTGTGGGATGGTTCCAGCGCAACAAAACTTCGGCCTGGATTCCTTTGACACTCCAAACTTGACCTTGTCGTTGAACCGTGAGTTTGGGTTGAAAGTACAGTTCAAATTGGTGCCCGATGGCTTTTAACGCGGGGGCTTCGATAGCCTTGATGATGGCGTTCTGAAGCTCCATTTTTTCAAGAACCCGCTTTTCTAACGAAACATCAAAGATGATAAAAGGGGCTTTGAGTTCCTGACAATGACCCAGGGCAATGTCGGCACCATGCAAGAGGGCCGAACGGTCAACGCCATGCTGGGGGTACAAAGAGACTCCGATCCAGCTTTCTAAGGTGAGGTTAAACCCTGAAAAAATGTGAG
>JAJXWL010000132.1 GCA_021781625.1 bacterium | reverse complement strand
TTGTTCTAACTGATGTAAAGAAACATTGAAAGAAGCGGCCATTTGACCAATTTCTGTGGAGTTCTTTACCACAAGTTTCTGAGATAAGTTACCCTCAGCTATGTTTTGTAAAACGACCATGATTTGCCGAAGTGGACGTACAATACTAACTCTGATTAAATATATACTGAGAAGCAGTACAAGGATGAGAATGCCGATCGTCGCACCAGTCAAGATTTTTACTGCTTGAACAAAAGCTTCCCGAGTTAATTTGTCAGCTTGTGTAGCCGCGATGCCTACAAACAGGATGGCATAGGTGTTTTGATTGTAAAGAAGTGGTTTGTATATGGTTAAGTAGGGTTTTCCTAAGATCATGGCTTTTCCCTGATAAACTTTGCCCTCCGTCATGGGCTTGTAAGCGGCACTAGTTAAACCCAAGGTCGTGCCAACGGCTCGTTGACCATCTGAATTGCGAATGGAAGTGACGACTCGGCGGAAATCTTGGCCATCTTGGACAAAAATGGTAGCTACGAGATGATTTTGGGCAGAAAACTCGTCTATCCAATTGTCCGTGAGCTTGTTGCCGTGCTCATCGGTCAACTCGGAACCCTTTAAGCGCAACCCCCCCCAAGTTTGTTCCACTTTATATGAAAAAAAATTGAGGTCATCTTGCAACCGTTGAAGTTCTAGGGTATTGGTGACTTGGACCCCTGCTTGATGCAAGGTCTGAATGAGGACAGAAAATGTCGTCAGGACAAGCAAGATAAGTGAAAGGGCCAGAATCCCTGTGACACGAAGTAAAATACCCCCCTTGAGTTTGTGCTGATCCATGACTTCCTTCCTTTGTAATGAACATCTTTCAGTATAATCTTTTATTTCCATAAGTGTTTAACAAAATGGAATTGTCCGGGAAGATGTGATCTTTTTATGTGACTTTTGAAAAGGTTCACTGTTTCTCTTTCGAGACGAGTGACCCCAAAGTGGGCTGAAATTCTGGGGAGTGTGGCATGAAGTTTTTCTGGGCGACTTTGGGTCTGATTGCTGTGGTCGTGACAATTTTTCTTTGGCCTCGGCCTACTGTGGTGATTTTTCAACCCAATGGGGGAACGGGGGTACCTCTAACCCAGCAAATTGATAAAGGGGATTCAGTACCCTTAGAGCATAATTCCTTTTACCGCCAGGGGTACCAATTTTTAGGCTGGTCTAGTTCTGCTCAAGGTCCAGTCGTTTGGACTGATGGAGAACCTTTTACCATGGTAAGGTCGGTTCAACTTTGGGCTGTTTGGAAACCTCGGAATTACCTTCTTTCCTTTGACCCCAATGGGGGGGTGGGCGAAATGCCTACGCAAAAACGGGCTATGGCTTCTCTGGCTCCTTTGCCGAAAAACCCGTTCACCCGACCGGGCTACCATTTTCTAGGTTGGGCATCCAAGAAAGAAGGTCCTGCTCAAGGAGAAGATGAAGCTCTTTATCGCATGGGGCCAGCGAATACGACCCTTTTTGCCGTTTGGGGACCCAATCTATATCAAATTACTTTCAAAGCTCCGGATGCCGAAGGAAGCATGCCCCCAGAGTCTCTTTTTACTGGTCAGGAAGCTCGGCTGGAAGCTCTACGGTTTCAAAAACACGGGTTTTTCTTTGCCGGATGGTCGTTATCTCCGCACGGAGGAGTGTTTTACTATGACCAAGATACTTTGACGATGAAAAATCAAGATTTCACCTTGTATGCCGTTTGGGTGAGACAACCGACGATGCTGGATGTCTCTGGGGGGACTTTTCAACGCGATAATAAATTTCAAGATACGTCGACAGTGAGTTCTTTTTTCATGAGTCGAGAGGATGTGACCCGAGCCCTTTTCCGTGCTGTCATGCACGCCGATCCAAGTTATGAGGGAGATTCCAGCGGCCTGCTGGGCCCTGTTGAAAATGTGAATTGGTACCAAGCAATTGCTTTTTGCAATCGACTCAGTCTTGAACAGGGGTTAACTCCTGTTTACAGTGTACCAGGAGTAGATTTTCGGACATTAACTTGGTCGAGTATCCCTACCTATGACAGTGATACCTGGAATAAGGTGCAAGGCAATCCTCTTGCCGATGGATACCGCCTACCCACAGAAATGGAATGGCTATGGGCCGCAATGGGGGGCACCAAAGATTCTCTTTCTTCGGATTGGAACAAGGGAATCAATCGTTACGGGTGGAAAAAAGGCTATGCCGGAAGCCGAGAGCCTTATGGAGAGCAAAAATACTTAGATCGTTATGCTGTGTATGGCTGGGGGCCCCGACCAACAAGCCCTTCCAGTCCTCAGAAAACCGCCCGGGTAGCCACGAAACTTCCTAATGAACTGGGCTTGTATGATCTGAGTGGAAATGTGTGGCAGTGGTGTTGGGATAAGGAGGGGGCCTATCCATCGGGGCATTTGGTGAATTATCAGGGGGCCCAGAGAGGAAGCTCACGGGTTTTACGTGGGGCAAGTTGGGTGGATTTCTCGTCCTTGTTTAAGTTGGGCTTTCGTAATGATAGTTATCCCGAACTTCAACACACCAATGTAGGGTTCCGCGTGGTACGATCTGGATCTCTGTAATTGTTTTAAATAGTTCACCTTTTTGTAAGATTTCTTTTATACTGGTAGTATGAGTTTCATCGGGAGCATGAGTTTAACCTGGAGGTTTTGATTAACATGACACGAATTGCTATTCTCGGAGCGGGGTACGGCGGTGTGCATGCGGCTAAGGTTTTGCACAAGAAATTAAAAGGCCGTGACGCCGAAGTGACCCTTTATGACAAAAACGGCTTTCACACCTTACGGACTGAACTCCATGAGGTGGCGGGAGGCCGTTGCGAACCAGATAGTGTGAGAGTGTCATTAGAAAAAATCTTTGGCGGTACCTCTGTGAAGGTCGTCGTAGACCGCATCCAGAATGTGGATTTTGAAGGGCGTACTTTAAAGTCTGAGTTTGCCGAGTATGCTTGGGATTATTTAATCTTAGGCGTAGGCGCCGAACCCGAATTTTTTGGTATACCTGGTGTGGAACAAAACTCTTTTACCTTGTGGACCTATGATGATGCTTTAAGGTTGCGTGAGCATATTGAAGCTCAGTTTCTCAAAGCCAGTCGTGAACCTAATCCTGAACGAAGAAAAACCATTTTGAGGTTGGTTGTTGCCGGAGCTGGTTTTACCGGCATTGAACTTTTGGGTGAACTTCTCGAATGGAAAACCTCTCTATGCCGTGAATATCACATCGACCCGAAAGAAGTAACCATCATGAATGTTGAGGCGATGGCGGATATTCTCCCGACCTTATCGAAAGAACTGCGGGCCAAAGCTGTGAATTTCATCGAGGACTCTGGGGCAGAAATCAAGTTGAATACAGCGATCACCGAAGTCACCCCAGAAGGCTTTCGTGTCAAAAGTGGTGATTTCACCGAGACCGAGACCTTAATTTGGACCTGTGGCGTTCGCGGCTGTTCTTTTGCAGGAAACCTCGTATTTCCTCATGCTCCACACTTAGCCGTTCCCCCCTTAGATCCTGCCGAACACGAATTGCGCTTTAATATTAAAAAGAAAGCACGGTTGCAAACCAATACCTATCTTCAGTCGGTAGACGATGAGAAAGTTTATGTTGTCGGGGATGTACTGTGGTTCCATGACAAAAATCGTGCCTTGCCCCAGGTGGTCGAGACAGCCCTACAGTCTGGTGATTTAGCGGCCAAAAATATTTTAGCTGATTTGGATAATGCCCCCAAGAAGGCTTTTCACCCAAAATATCACGGGTTTTTAGTATCCATCGGTAGTCACTTTGCTGTCGCTGACGTCATGGGGGTGAAGTTTTCAGGCTTTTTTGCCATGAGCCTGAAGCATTTGGTCAATTTGCACTATTTATGGGAAGTTGCCGGGTTTAACGCTTGTTGGGGTTATTTAGTTCATCATTTTTTAAATATCAAGTCCAACCGTTCTACTTTAGGGTCAAATGTTGCCGCTAAAACCTCAAGTTTTTGGCTTTTACCGCTTCGACTTTTTTTAGGATCCATCTGGTTAGGGGTGGGGTTGCAGGGAATTCAGCATAAAGGTTGGGCCATGATACTCCCCTCAAACTCCTTACTGGCATGGGGAGAGTTTGGGGTCGGTATTGCCCTCATTTTAGGGGTGTTTACCGTCCTCGCGGCTGATCTCTCGATTGTTCTCAGCCTGTTTTTGATGGCAAGCGGACTTTTGCATGGTAGCCAATGGCTATTCATTTTTGCTGCGTTGGCGATGCAAGGCGGTGCCGGAAAAGTTTTGGGCTTAGACTATTGGCTGATGCCGGCTCTCAAGAAGTGGTGGAACCGAACACCTTGGGCTAAAAAGTCCTATCTCTACGTGGATGAACCGGAAAAGAAGTAAAAAGAGAAGTTAAGGCTTGCGGCCAACATGAAGGGCCGCAATGCCGCCTGTTAAAGATTGATAAAAACTTTGTTGAAAACCTGCCTCCTGAAAGGCTTGCAAAAGTTCTTTTTTCGACAAAAAGCGTTTGACCGAGTCCCGGAGGTAGGTGTAGGCCTGATGATTGCCGGTACCTAAGTAGCCGACAACAGGTAACACATGGTTAAAATATAAGCCGTAGAGGTCTTTGAAAACGGGCAGTTCAGGGTTGGAAAGTTCTAAACAAACGAGTCGTCCGCCTGGTTTTAAGACCCGGTAAATTTGCGATAAGGCTTCGGGAATATCGGGAATGTTGCGGAGTCCAAACGCAATGGTGACACATGAAAACGAAGCGGATTCAAAAGGTAACGAAAGGACATTGCCTTCGACGAGCTGGTAGTTGAGCTTGGGGTGCTTCGATAACCTCTGATGCGCGACTTTCAGCATTTCCGCGTTAAAATCCAAGCCCACCACGAAAGTATCTGAGCCCACACCCCGAGCTAAAGGCGGGATCATCATTCCTGTGCCACAGCATAAATCTAAAGCCGCGTCTCCTGGTTGTAGTCGACATTGCCGTATAGCTTGATGGCGCCAAAGGCGGTCAGTTCCCCAAGAAAGAACGGTATTCAACCGGTCGTATTGATGGGCAATGGCCGAAAAAATGGCATGAACGCGAGTGGTGTGTGCCGTGGTGGATGCTTTCATACAGGGATTAAACCTTTCATGGTGTTACCTTGTCGAGAAGGGGAGAATCACAAAAGCTGTCAAATCCCAAAGTGCATGAGAAATAAGTACTGGCCATAAGCTTTTCTGCCACCGATACAAAAATCCCCAATAGAACCCACAGACGAGTGCTGCAATTACCAGCATAACATTTCCTGTCAGAAGGTGAACGGCTCCATACGCAAGGGACCCTATAATCCAGCCCGCAGAGTCGCCCCAACGTAGAGCCAAACGGCGTTGAAGAAAACCCCGCCAAAAAATCTCTTCGCCTGGAGCAATGATGAGAAGGAGCAATACACTAATCAGCCAGGTTGGAGCTTGTTCTTTGTTGAGGTAGACAGCGGCGATTTGCGCATTCTTAAAGGGCAAAATCAGTCCTGAAAGAAGATTTCCCAGGGCAAAGATTCCGTAAAGTACGATAAAACTGCCGAAACCCAGCAACAAATAACGAAGTTGAAAATGGCCCCAAGCCCAAAGGTCTTTTTGAAAGACTCGGGCTAACGCCACTAAAAGAATCAGCGAAAGGCTCATCTCAACCCAGAAATTGAGGAGGTGGAGATCAAATAAGAAAAACCATAAGATTCCTGCTGTCAAAAATAAGGCCACTGGGGCCCCAACTAAGCCCCTCATACTACGCCTTTACCGGAAAACCATAAGGGAATCACAATACTAAGCATCAACAGCAAACTAAACTGCATTTGTAGTCCCGCCGTTTTTTGATCCAGGGTACGCAGAGGTTCTGTTTGGTCAGAGACACTCACTTGCCTAATAAGCTG
>JAJXWL010000131.1 GCA_021781625.1 bacterium | reverse complement strand
GCTTCCCCAATAAACTTTTCTACAACTTGAAGGCTGGTACCTCCAGGAGAAAACCCCACTTCGTAAGAGGCCCCTGAGGGAATAGGTGTCTGAGCCGCCAGCGGACTACTCAGGGTTACGAAAAGGCTTATAGTGAACAAAACGACAAAATATTTCATGGTTTAAGTTTCGGGTTTTTTACCACAAAAGAATAGTCCTAGAGAAGGTAAGGTCCAAAAGTTTGACTTTTTTTGAAAAAAGTGCCACTTTTTTTCTTTTTTTTTTCAAGAAGGACTAGCTAAGGGGCGAATACTATGGTGTAAATACTAATGGGCGCTCGTTTGAGGTCGGCCCGAGGAGACCAAAACTAGCATGAAAATTTATGTTGGTAATCTTTCGTATTCTACGAATGATCAGGGGCTGAACGAGTTGTTTGCCCAATTTGGGGAAGTTGCGGATGCCAAAGTTGTCATTGACCGCGAAACCCGACGTTCAAAAGGTTTCGGCTTTGTAGAAATGCCGAATCAAAACCAAGGGGAAGAGGCTATTCGCCAGCTGGATGGACGCCAAGTTGATGGCCGTAATCTGCGCGTGAATGTTGCTCAGCCCCGCGAAGAGAGAGCTCCCCGCTCCAACCGCTGGTAATTCACACAGCAATTAAGAATCAAGGCCCCGGCATTTCCGGCCGGGGCCTTTTATTTTGACGGAGGTACTGTGGCAAAACCCAATTATGCCTATGCGAAACGACAACGAGAATTAGCCAAAAAAAAGAAGCAAGAAGATAAACGTCAACGAAAAATCGAGTCTCACCTCCATCCTTCTGAGGCTTCAGAAGACCAAGACCTTGAAACTGAAGGTCAAGAATTCGACTCTGAAGAAGAGGAGTCGAGTGTCAACAATAATCCTTTATAAAACCCTCTTGAGGGAAAGGAAACCCAACCGTTTAGGACAAGATTTTTCCAGCCTTCTTCTCTTTCCCATCCCGACCAGCTCTTCCAAAAACTGAAAAGTTTTTTTCGTGTTTCATCTTTCGTCCAGCGCCTGTTACCCTGAAGTAAAAAATTGATAGCTCGTTCTCGGTCTTCGTGGTGATAACGACCCAAGCAAGAGTCACAGCCCGCACAGTCCACGAATTCCGATCTGAACGGAGCCAAGTAGGTTTTTCGTAAGCAATCCAACTCTGGGCGCTTCCTATCTTTTTCTAAGATGAGTGCTTTGGCGGCTTGACCGTCTCGGCCCGCACGTCCTGCTTCTTGCCAATAGTCGGCTGGACTCCGTGAACCTCCAACATGCAGCACTGTACGAATTCCTGGATGATCTACACCCATTCCAAAAGCATTCGTGGTCACAAGTACACCCGCTGTGGTTTCGCGAAACCAGTTTTCGAGCTTTCTTTTCTCATCCTGAGGCAAGCCCGCATGATAAAAACGGACTGGAAATCCTGTTTCTTCACTTAAGTGATGTGCCCAACGGCGTACGCCCTCTCGACTTTGTAAAAATAAAACTAGGGGTTTATTTTCTTCACGAACCAAGGTGGTCAGACTACGTCGTAGGGATAAAAAGTAATGACGGGAAAAATACAGATTAGGCCGATCTGGGTTAGCTTGTAGTAACTCAAAGGGACGTCCCGAAAAAAGGTCTTTCCAAGCTTCGATAACCTTTTCATCTGCGGTAGCCGTCAAAGCGGTCATTCGAGGAATTTGCAATTCTGTAACCAGGAGGGGCAAGAGTTGATAGGCTGGCCGAAACTCTTGCCCCCAGGTAGAAAAGCAGTGAGCTTCATCAATAGCCAAGTGAGACCAGGTGAATTGGGCCAGCTTGCTTCGGATAACTTGAGAGGCCAGTGTTTCCGGGTTGGTCAGGACCAGGTCAGGACGCTGTTTTAATTCAGCCCAGACACGTTCCCGTTGGGCTTTGGTTTGTCCACCTTGAAGTAAAGTCACCCGGAGTCCAGCCGCTTCAAAACGACGTTTTTGATCATTCATTAAAGCCCTCAAGGGGTACACCACCAGCGTCGCGTGCTCGAATAAAGGGGCGGGCACTTGAAAGCAAAGGCTCTTGCCATAGCCGGTAGGAAAAACGACACCCAGGTCCAAGCGAGTTTTCTCAAGGACTTTTTGAATCACAAGACGTTGACTCGGCAAGAGATAAGGGATCCCTTGTCGAGATAAAACGGGAGCAAGACGCTGATCCAGGTCACTCATAACCTGGATCACGGCATCTTTTTCACTACGACTTCAAGTCATTGCTTTTTTTTGTGGCTTTCTTTGGTGAAGCTTTTTTTGCGGCAACCTTTTTCGTAGTAGACTTTTTCGGAGGGGCTTTTGGGGCTGAAACTTTTTTCGCGGGATTTTTCGAATTTAAGAGTTCTGAGACGATTGCCGCAGTCAAAGTTTGTGCGGCCTCTGGGGTTTTATACTGTTCGGGAAGGCTTATGTTCCTCAGGCCTGATTTCAAGTATGCACCAAATTTGCCTGCGATAACCTGTACTTTACGGGCTATGCCTTCCTCACCAGCGCTAAACTCTTTTAATACGGTAAAACCAGCGCGAGCTTTCTTTTCTTCTGCCAAGAGTCCCAAGGCTTGCTCCAGGGTCACCGTGTACACATCCTCTTTCAAAGAACGAAACTCTCCATCATGGGCCACATACGGTCCAAAGCGGCCAATGTTCGCGATCACGGGCTTTTGAGTTTGCGGATGTAAACCCAACTCACGCGGAAGTGATAACAGCTGAAGGGCGATCTCTAAGGTCACACTGGCTGGCGCCATTCCCTTGGGTAAGCTCACCGTTCTCGGTTTTACGGCTTCTTCTTTGGTTCCCAACTGAATATGTGGACCATAGCGGCCAATCAACACAAAGATAGGCTTCCCTGTGGCAGGATCGATACCCAAAGGTTCGGCATGCGCGGCTGAACGGTGAATTAAACTTTCTAGATCTTCGGGAGTCAAATCGGCAGGAGGTGTTTCGGCAGGTATAGAGGCGTTGGTTTTTTCTCCCGTCTCGTTGATCTGAATCATGTAGGGGCCAAAGCGGCCGATTTTGACGGCTTGTTCGGGTTTCATCTGAGGCAACTGAACGGTTCGAGATTCATCCGCATCAATTTGGGTTTCCGTGGTTTCGACGACTTGTTTTAGTCCCGACTGGCCTAAGTAGAATTCTTTGAGGTAGTCCAAGCGGTCATCTTTGCCTAAGGCAATTTCATCGAGACGTTTTTCCATCTCAGAGGTGAAATCATAATCCACCAAATGGGGAAAATTACGGGTCAAAAGTTGAACGACGGCGATCCCTGTAAACGTCGGTACTAACGTCGAGTCTTTCTTGAACACATAACCGCGTTCTTGCAAAGTAGCAATAATGGTGGCATAGGTAGAAGGGCGTCCTATGCCTTCTTTTTCGAGGCGCTGGACCAAAGCGGCTTCGGTAAACCGAGCTGGGGGCTTCGTCCAGTGCTGATCGAGCTCCACTTGGACCGGATTCAGGGTATCGTTGACATTCAAATCGGGAAGGTAACTTTCCATATTATCAAGGGCGGCCTCAGGGTCATCGCTACCCTCAACGTAGGCACGGAGAAATCCTGGAAAAAGGATTTTAATTCCAGAAGCTGAAAACACGGCATCTCCAGCTTCAATGCGAACTTGAACCGCACTTTTCTTCGCTTCAGCCATCTGACTCGCCAAAGTTCGTTTCCAAATCAATTCGTAAAGAGCCTTCTCGCGGCCGGATAAACCTGTGGCTTCGGGTGTTCGAAACGGAGCAGAAGGGCGAATTGCCTCGTGACTTTCTTGTGCCCCTTTACTTTTGGCGGCATAACGACGGGGTTGCGCAGGTAAATACTGTGCTCCAAAGAGTTGAAGAACGGCCGCTCGTGAGGCTTCCAGGGCTTCCTGTGAGAGGGAAGGACTGTCCGTTCTCATGTAAGTAATAAAGCCCTCTTCGTAAAGCTTTTGTGCAATCCGCATCGTATCGCGGGTAGAAAACCCGAGTTTTCGGTTGGCCTCTTGTTGCAGTGTTGAAGTAATAAATGGTGGTGCTGGAGTTTGGGGGGTTTCTTTCTGAGTAACGTCAGTGATCTTCCAAGCCACCGAATGCAAGCGATCCTTGAGGTCTTGTACTTCTCGTTCTGACAAAAGAACCGCCGTTGACTTGGCATGAAGACCGCCTGTTTCTGGGTCAAAATCTTTACCCTGAGCGACTCGTTTTTTTTGGACTTCCACAAGTTTGGCGTGAAAACGTTCATGGGCTGAAGTGTTGCCTGGCTTTTCTAAGAGAACTTCAAGATCCCAATAGGTTGCACTTTTAAAGCGACAACGAGCTAATTCCCGTTCGACGATCAATCGTAAGCCGGGACTTTGGACCCGTCCGGCGGACAATCCATAGGCGACTTTTTTCCAGATCAACGGAGACAAGGTATACCCGTACAATCGGTCGAGAAGACGACGAGTCTCTTGAGCATTCACCAAACTCATATCAATATCGCGAGTATTCTCTAAAGCTTCTTGGATAGCGTTCTGGGTGATTTCATGAAAAACCATGCGTCGAACAGGAACCTTGGGCGAAAGCACGTCCAAGAGGTGCCATGAA
This sequence comes from bacterium, assembly GCA_021781625.1. Next base: position 1,344 of record JAJXWL010000131.1, on the reverse strand, counting down.
ATGCTTTCTCCTTCACGGTCTTCGTCGGTGGCAAGGTAGATTTGAGAGGCATCTGCCATCAAAGTCTTGAGTTGCCGAACTAGCGGCCCCTTGTCCTTGGGAATGACATACAAAGGAGTAAAATCCTTTTCTACATCAATGCCTAATCTAGACCATTCCAATTTTTTGTAAGCGGCCGGAATTTCCGCTGCCGTTTGAGGAAGATCTCGAATATGCCCCACACTTGCCTCAACGCGAAAATGAGGGGGAAGGAACCGTTTTATGGTTTTTGCTTTAGTAGGTGATTCGACGATGACCAAAACGTTCTTGTCCATGGGTATAACAATCGACAAAAATCAGGAAACTTCAAGTCCCTGTTGGCAGGCTTAGGGGCCTCATGGTAGATTTTTAGGGGGAGTTCCCATGCAAGTGATGAGTTTTGTGGGTTTTTTAGCGGCTTTTCTCACGACGATTTCGTTTGTTCCACAGGTTTGGAAAACATTGAAGACCAGGGATACGGCCAGTATTTCGCTTCTTATGTATACTCTTTTTACGCTGGGTGTGGCCTCATGGTTAGCTTGGGGCTTATGGGCAGGGCAATGGCCAGTCATTATCGCCAACGCTTTGACCCTAGTGCTAGCCTCCATTGTTCTGGGGTTCAAGATTTGGGATGTTGTCATAGGAAAGGAGAAGCCGTAATGGAACTTCAGCAAGCCGCCCGTCAGTTAAAAGCCCTTGCTCCTCGTTTAAGTTCTTTGCCCACTGAGGTGAAAAATTCTGCCCTGCTGAAGATCGCTCAAACTTTGCTGGAGCGGCGTTCTGACCTCGAAGCGGCTAATCAACGCGATCTAACCGAAGCTCCCGCAGAGTTAGGGGCCCCTGTTCTTTCCCGTCTCAAGTTTCAAGGAGATAAAATCCTTAGCTCAGCAGAAGGTGTCAAATCCGTTGCCCGTCTTCCAGACCCTGTCGGAAAGATTCTTTCGGCCCGCGAATTAGACCAAGGCTTGCTTTTAAAACAGGTGACTTGCCCTTTGGGTGTGATCGCGATGATTTTTGAGAGTCGTCCCGATGCCTTGGTACAAATTGCCAGCTTAGCCTTAAAGAGCGGAAATGGGATCATTTTAAAAGGAGGCAAAGAGGCCCGTCATTCCAACCGTTTTTTGGCGGATTTAGTCCATGATGCCGCCGTTTCAGCTGGTGTTCCCCCCGGTTGGTTGTTCCTAATGGAAACTCGAGAAGACGTTGAGGTCCTCTTGGGCTTAACGCATGAGGTGGACTTGATCATTCCACGGGGAAGTAATGCGTTTGTTCAACATGTGATGCGTCATACGACCATTCCGGTTTTAGGTCACGCGGACGGAATTT
>JAJXWL010000130.1 GCA_021781625.1 bacterium | reverse complement strand
GGAGAAAACCCGGAGCCTGAGTTCCGCCGCGCGCCCTTGCTCTTCACGCGGTTTCACTAGAAAAACTTCATCACCGGTCTTAGGTTACAAAATTTTCATGATTCATTGCAAGTCCCTCTGACCAAATTCTCGCTGATATTGATGCCGATACTGGCTTGGAGACGAACCGGTATATTGCCGAAACGTGCGGGACAAATGAAACTCGTTGCAAAAATGTAGGCGTTCCGCAATGGCATAAAGAGGCAGTGCCGTCGAAGTTAAAAGCGACGTGACAGCCTCGACACGCAATTTTGTCAGGTACTTCATGGGCGTGGTTTTCATTTTGTGACGAAACAGACGAATGAGGTACGATTCATTAAGACCAACCTCTTTGGCTAACTCAGGTAACGAAAGGTCCCGAAAAATATTACTTTGAAGAATTCGCAGTGCCTTTTCAATATGAGCATTCCTCTCATCCGCAAAGGCAAAGTCACTACTTTTTTGCCCCAGCTGAAAGAGCAAGGATTGAAACTGATGCGAGGCGGAATAGCGAAGATTTTCTTGTCCAGACAGGGCTTTTTCACGCAGTTCCTCAAAAAAGAAGCGAAAGTTTGTCCCAAGTTGATATTCTTTTGACTCTTGGGTCTCCTTTTGTAAGAATTCCCTTAACGGAAGGTCCGAATCTTCGAGCTCAAATAAAATCGCGTAATACGTTACCGGCTGTTGGGGATTAAACGCTTGGACAGCGTGTTGAACTTCGGGCTTGGTCACATAGGTTGTCCCTGGGCTGAGTGAGAACGTTTGAGGGCCGTTACGAAAGCGCCCCGCTCCTTGAACAAAGTAGTGAACCTCGTATTCGCCTGGGTGGCTGTGCAGACGGCAATGCCAAGCTAAATCTTGTTCATCCTTCATTTGGTAAACAAAAACAATGTCCTTGATCCTCATAAAGTCAATTTTATATAAGGGAAAACAGTTTTGTCCATTCACGGTTCGCCATTTTCACCAGATAGTAAAACAGAAGGAGCGAAAAATGGCTTACACCCTGGGGATTGATGTGGGAACTCAGAGTACCAAGGTTCTGATCTACGACACCTCCCTTAAAAAAATCGTCGCCAAAGAACAAGAGTCGTATGACCTGGTCAGTCGGTCCGATGGTTCTCGTGAACAAGAGGCCAGCTGGTGGACAACGGCCATTACTCAGTGTTGCGCTCGCCTTGACCCCTCCCTTTTAAAACAAGTCAGTGCTGTGGGGGTTTCTGGTCAACAGCATGGGTTTGTTCCCCTGGATCGTGACGGCCAAGTTCTTCATCGGGTCAAATTGTGGTGCGACACGTCGACGGTGACGCAATGCGAAGCGCTAACTGATGCTTTCGGTGACAATAAACGCCTCCTTGACGAGGTGGGGAACCTCATTCTCCCAGGCTATACGTTGCCCAAAATTCTTTGGTTTAAACAGTTCGAACCCTCTTTGTATCAAAAGATGACCAGCTTTGCCCTTCCTCACAATTACATCAACTTCTGGCTAACGGGGCAGTTGAACATGGAATTCGGCGATGCTTCTGGGACAGGCTTTTTCAATATTCGCACAAGGTCTTGGAATTTTGAGCTTTTGAGGCTCATCGACCCAGCTCGAGACTGGCAGTCCTTTGTCCCCCGGCTGGTGCAAGCCCACGAACCCTCGGGCTTTGTTACCGATGAGTCTGCAAAAAGTTTGGGTTTACCCCCGGGTATTCCCGTTTCCTCGGGTGGCGGTGACAATATGATGGCCGCGATAGGAACAGGTAGTGTACGCCCCGGTGTCGTAACCATCAGTCTAGGAACCTCGGGGACCCTTTTTACCACCGCTGACCACCCTGTGCTCGACCCTAACGGTCAACTTGCAGCCTTTTGTTCCTCGACGGGGGGCTGGCTCCCTCTTTATTGCACCATGAACTGTACGGTTGCTTCCGAACTCACCCGAAAGCTTTTCGGTACGGATTTACAAGAGTTAAATCGCCAAGCGGCCTCGGTTCCTGCCGGTTCCGACGGAGTCCTCCTCCTTCCGTTTTTCAACGGAGAACGGACTCCATACCTTCCCCACGGCAAAGGCTCCTTTTTAGGGCTGACTCCCGAAACCATGACTCCTGCGCACCTTTTACGCGCCTCGCTGGAAAGCGCTGTCTACGGTTTAAAAACGGGCTTGCAGGCTTTTGCCGATCTAGGTTTACCAGTACACGAAATTCGTCTAACCGGAGGGGGTTCTGCCTCTCCCCTCTGGAGACAAATTGTCGCCGATATTCTGGGCGTTCCTGTCGTCTACCCGAGCGAACAAGAAGCGGCTTGTTTGGGAGCCGCACTCCAGGCAGAGTGGTGCAGGGATCCCGGTGGTCCAGAGTACGAGGCTCGCCTTTTGTCCTTGGTCGACCAGCATGTGCTCACAGACCCTACTAAAAAGGCCTTTCCCAGCTCGGACCAACCAGTTTACCGCCAAGCCTACGAAAATTATCTCGCCTATTTGCGAGCCTTAACACCTGTTTTTCAATAACATTTTCCGGTAAAGCCGGTTTGCTCAGAGGAGGTCATCATGAGCAGTTCCTATTTTGTGGGATCAAAAGAGTTTTTTCCCACCGTGAAGAAGATTCGGTACGAAGGAAAATCTTCTCGTAACCCCCTAGCCTTTAAGTTTTATGATCCTGACAAAATCGTTGGGGGGAAGTCAATGAGAGAGCATCTCCGCTTTGCGGTTGCCTATTGGCATACCTTTTGTGCCACAGGGAGCGACCCTTTTGGAAGTGCAACCCTTCCTCATCCCTGGGATGAAAAAGCTGATGCCCTAGCCAGGGCTGTTGATAAAGCTGATGCCGCCTTTGAATTTTTTACCAAACTCGGGGTCGACTACTATTGTTTTCATGATACCGATGCGGCTCCTGACGCCGAAGCCTCAGCCTACGAAAAGAACATGCAAAAAATAACCGCGGTTTTGCTAGAACGCCAAAAAGCGACGGGAGTGAAACTTCTGTGGAACACGGCGAATGTTTTTAGTCACCCTCGGTACATGAATGGTGCGGCAACAAACCCTGAATTTAACATTCTTGCTCGTGCGGCGGTTCAGGTAAAAGCCTCTTTAGAGGCCAATGTCGCCCTGGGCGGAGAGAATTACGTCTTTTGGGGAGGTCGCGAAGGCTATACGACGCGCCTGAATACGTTGATGAAACGCGAACAGGGACACTTAGCACAGTTTTTATCCGCTGCACGCGATTATGGTCGAAAAATTGGCTTTCAAGGTCCCTTTCTGATCGAGCCTAAACCCATGGAACCGACCAAGCATCAATATGATTCTGATGCCGCCACGGTCATAGGTTTTCTCAAAGCCCATGGACTGGACAAAGACTTTAAATTAAACATCGAGGCCAACCATGCTACTTTAGCAGGAAAAGACTTTGGCCACGATCTTCAAGTCGCGTCGGATGCGGGTTTGTTGGGTTCGGTTGATGCCAATCGTGGGGATCCTCGAAACGGTTGGGATACCGATCAATTCCCTACCGAGGTTTTAGAAACCACTCAAGCCATGAGGATTATTCTTGCCCAAGGGGGCCTTGGTTCAGGGGGGCTCAATTTTGACGCCAAGGTTCGACGCAACTCAACCGATTTAGAAGATCTGTTTATTGCCCATATTGGTGGGATGGACGCCTTCGCCCTGGGGCTCGAAACCGCAGAAAGAATTCGCCAGGACGGGTGGCTCGATCAACTGTTAAAAACCCGCTATCAATCGTTTGATTCAGGTTTAGGAAAAGACTTTGAAAATGGAAAGCTGGGTTTTGAGGAGTTAGCCAAACTTGGCCGTCAAGTCAGTGACAAGCTCCTTTCCGGAAAACAAGAAGAAATTGAGGCCTATTTGAACCAGATGCTCTTCTCGTAAGGCCTGCTTGAGCAACACCACAACTAAAGAACGGAACTAAGACGCCCAATAGTGGTCGTTTTCTACGTGCGACATGAGGCCTAAGACAAAGATTTCGCCGATCATGCCGAACTTTTGAGCATCCTGTTCCGTTCTTTGATAGTTAGAAAGAAATTGATTGATTAGAATATCACCATTGGGAAACATGCCACCAAAATAGAAGGGACAAACCAACCGCCCCTGCCGAATCTTTTCTGAAAAGCTCTGGTTTAATGGGGGAACAAAACTTTCTAGAACCCGCATACCTGAATGCGCAAACTTGTCAGCGATGGTCTGGGGTTGAGCGGCTTGCTCATAACTTAAACCCATTCCCTCAAGAAACAACTTTAACCCAAAGAGTGGACTTGAAGGGTTCTTGAGTTCTTCCAGTGCACGGATTTGATAAATACCCTGGCGTGGTGAGGTAGGAAAAGAAGGGTTATCGGTCGACTGACCAACAAGCACGGCAACACGCCTTTCGCGGGTAGAAGGAACAGCTGACTGCCAGCTTGGTGGTAACTTCGCTTGGTCGACAAGCAACCAACTTTCGGCCTGCCACACGTAGGGCGAGCCGTTAATAATCGAAACGGCTTGATATTTGTTCAGAATTTTGTGGGCGGCTTCGGTCAAACACGACGATTGTCCCGAGGCCTCAAAGATAAAGGAGTCGATGGTATCGACTTTTTTTGCCACAAAGACTTCTTCCTTAAAGATCCGTTCAACCTTGGCAATATCTTGATCAATCGTACTCATCGTTTTTTCGCCCTGCTCAATCGCTGACGCCAGCTCGCCGATGGCTGAGGTAAGACCGTCGACTTGGGCGAGATTGCTTGTTAACAGGTTTTGATGATCTTGGGCTTCTTCAAAAACTCGTTGAACAGCAAGCTTTTGCTGGCTGGCCGCCGAAGCCACGGCGTCACTTTTTTCTTTCATGATCTGCATAACGGGAAGAAATTCTTTGACCTGGGCTTTCTGGCCCGAAATCACTGTTTGATTTTCTTCTTGAAGCTTTCGCATTTCTTTGGCGACGATACCAAAACCCGCCCCTAGAGAGCCTACCCTTGCTGCCTCAATACGGCCGTTAATACTCAGCATAGACAGCTTGGCACTAATTTCGTCAATGTGCTCAATGGCTTCGGCAATAAAATTCTGCAAACCCTGGACACGGTTGATCGAAGATTTTAGCTCCTGCGATTGGCCCAACTCCGCCGAGGCAAATTCATTGACACTGCGGACCTGGGCCATCATCGTCCCTTGGCGTTCTGCTTGCAAAGCAAAACTCTTGTGAAAGTCCTGCGAAATTCTATCGACATACTGAACCGAATTAAGCATTTCATGGTAGGAAGTCGAGATTTCATGGAGCGAGGCAAGAACCTTTTCTACCGCCTGCGACAACGCCAGCGAGTTTGCTGTCTGGGCTGTGATTCGGCTGACATACGACGATCGAAGGTGTCTTGAAAGGGCTTGGGCTAGCTCGAGCCGTCCGCGAAGGTCATCCCGTTCCGCTGTGAGTTGCTTGACCTCGTCGGCCAAAGTCGTTGCTGAAAACTGGGATTCCGTTTCTAGATCATGATTCTGCTTTGAGATTTTGTGCATGGGGGCTCAAACCTCGCTTAAATTCGTTAAGGAATAAATTCAATATGGAACCTGCCTAGCGAAAAAGCAAGAGCTTGTTCCTTAAATCGCACAACCTTGTGACTCAAATCGGCCGCAATATAGACACAATTCAAAGTGTTTTAAGTCACAAACTCGCTCGTTTCTAAGCACAAACTCGCTCGTTTCTAAGCACAAACTCTTTCGTTTGTAATCACAAACTCAACGAGATTTAAGCACAAACTTGCGACGAGCTGGGCAAACTCTGGTGCCGTTAGTCGCGAAGCAATTGGCTAAATAGCGAAAACCGAAAAGCCGCATGACCATAGCGAACGGCTAAGTAGTTTTTTACCAAGCTCAGAAATTCTTCACGGGTACGAACATTGCTCCGCGAATAGATCGAGGTAACATGCGCTTTTACGGTTTTTGGCGAGACATAAAGGATATCGGCGA
>JAJXWL010000129.1 GCA_021781625.1 bacterium | reverse complement strand
CCGTTGCTGGCCTTGATCACTGTTAGGCCCACATTTTCTAAAAGGCCCCCCAAATAGTCCCGAAACAGAGCAGATTCGTCAATAATTAAGACTGTTTTAGCCCCGGCCATCAGGACTTTCCTGCCAAGTAGTCTAAGGCCCCCAATTGTTCCAATTTTTGAGCCTTAAGTTCCACTTCGGTCTTTTGCGCGGCGGTCCACGCTTCTAATCGGGCACGGATAGCCTGATCTGTAGCCCCCAGAATACGCGCAGCCAGTAAACCGGCGTTCTTACCGCCGTTGATGGCTACGGTGGCGACAGGGATACCCCCTGGCATTTGAACGATTGACAAAAGGCTGTCTAGCCCCTGAAGGGCTTGGGTACGAATGGGCACGCCGACCACCGGCAAACTGGTTAAAGAGGCTACCATTCCTGGGAGGTGAGCGGCCCCTCCCGCCCCTGCAACGATCACATTCAAACCTTTTGAAATAGCAGACTTGGCATATTCCACGAGCCGGTCGGGAGTCCGGTGGGCTGAGACGATGGTCAATTCCGTCTGGATACCCATCTCTTGCAAAATCGCTTCTGCTTCCGCCATGATGGGTAAATCCGTGTCACTCCCCATGATGATGCCCACTTTACTCACGTTAAGCCCCCGTCACTTTTAAGTATTGTTTCACACGGCGGCACGTTTCAAGAGCTTCTTCGGGCGTAGCCGCAATAATTGTAAAATGTCCCATTTTGCGTCCGGGTCGACACTGGTCTTTACCGTATAAATGGAGAGAAAAGCCCTCTAGCGCCAAGGCTTGCTCCAGTCCTTTGACGACGGTTTTTCCTGACCCAGAACCCAAAAGGTTGGCCATAACCGCCGGGGTAAAAAAACCCGGTTCTGCGAGAGGTAAACCACAAACCGCCCTAAGATGGTTTTCAAACTGGCAGACCCGGCAAGACTCCATAGTATAATGCCCCGAGTTGTGGGGGCGCGGTGCCATTTCGTTCACCAAAAGCTTGCCTTCACGCGTCAAAAACAGCTCTACGCCAAAGACGCCAACCCCTTCCACGGCACGAACGGCTTCTAAAGCGAGTGTCGACGCCCGCTGAGCTAGCTCGGGAGACACTCGCGCTGGGGCTAAAACTTCGTCACAAATATTCAGCTCAGGGTCAAAGAGCATTTCCACAACGGGGTAAACCACCGTTTGTCCCTCTTGTCCTCTGGCCACCATGACCGCCAATTCGCGTTCAAATGGGATATATTCTTCAAAAAATGTATCGCCGGTTAAAAATTGTTTTTGATCCAGAGAACGCAGTACCGCCACACCCCGACCGTCGTACCCGCCTTTCCGGCTTTTTTGCACGATAGGTAGGTCAGCCTCAGTGAGCTCTGACGCCTTTTTTTGAACAAAAGGAGCCACAGGCAACCCATGCTGGACGTAAAGGTTTTTCTGCTCGGCTTTATCTTGTAAAACGGCCAAAATCCGTGGCGAAGGAAAAACCTTGACCCCTTCGGACTCTAAGCGGCTTAAAGTTTCCACCCCAACGTGTTCGATATCGTAGGTCAACACATCTACCTTGCCGGCAAGTTCACGGAGTTTTGCTTCGTCATGCAGACTACCCACCAACAATTCTTCGACAAGACTAGCGGCCCCGCAATGGGGATCAGGGTCGAGGGCAACAAAAGAGAGCCCCAATTTTTTGGTTCGATAGACCGCCATTCTCGCGAGTTGTCCCCCCCCGACAAAACCTACGCGAAGTCCAGAATAGGATTCGGCACTCATCAAAGGGCCCCCAAAAGCTTGACCAAGAAGTTCCAAAACTCTTCTACCGAGGCGCAATTCAATCTTTCTTGAGGCGTGTGGGCTTCTTCGATAGCGGGGCCAAAGGAAATCATATCGAGACCAGGGAGTTTGTCGCCTATGATGCCGCATTCTAAGCCAGCGTGAATCACGGTAACCCGAGCTGGTATAGAACTGACTTGGGGCCAAAGTTGAACACAGAGCTCTTTTAAGGGACTCTTATCCGCAGGACTCCAGGCGGGATACCCCTCTGCCACCTTTACGGCTAGACCGGCAAGTTCCATGACAGCTTTGATCTGTTGGGTGAGTTCATCTCGGCGTTGGACTCGGCTGGAACGTTGACTGGTCACCAACCGAATTTGGCTGGCACCGACTCGCACTGAAGCCAAATTATTCGAGGTTTCAACACCGTTCGGCAAAATGCCCCCGTTAACTCCATGCGGCAGCCCATTCAACAGCCGTACCAAGGTTAGAGTGGCTTGAGCGGTCAAAACCTTATCAGGACAAGCCACCTCAGAAACCTCGAGGCGAGGCCCCTCACCGAGTTCTTTCTGGAGCAACGCCGTCAACTCTTGAGCCTTGTGAACTAACAGCTTCAAACCCTCTCGAGAGGAAAACTGGGTTGTCCCTAAAACAAGAGTCGCTTCGCGGGGTATCGCATTGTGTTTGTCTCCGCCGTCCAGGCTCGCGATTTGCCAAATCCCGTCCAGTATGTTGAAAAAGCGGCCTACAGTTTTTAAAGGGTTACCACGGTTTTCATGAATCATGACCCCAGAATGCCCGCCGTGCCAACCTCGAAAATCCACGCGGTACCAGGAACCCTTGCCGGTTTCCGTTTCGGGGACGGTTTCAGCGTAAAGGGTGCTTCCCCCCGCACAGCCGACAATAAACTCGCCAGGAGCATCACTATCCAAGTTTAACAACACCTTACCGTTCACGAGGGACGGATCCAACCCAAGGGCACCCGTGAGGCCGGTTTCTTCATCGACGGTAAATAAACAATCTAAAGGGCCATGAACAAGCTGGGAATCCGCCAGAACAGCCAGCATGGCCGCCACCGCAACTCCGTTATCCGCCCCCAGAGTTGTCTGTTGGGCGTGAACCCAACCGTTTTCGACGACGAGTTGAAGGGGGTCACAAGAAAAATCATGCCCACGCCCTTCATTTTGTTCGCAGACCATGTCGACGTGGCCTTGTAAGATGACTCCAGGATGTTTTTCAAAACCGGGGGAGGCGGGTTTGCGAAGGCGAAGATTGCCCACGGAGTCTTGTTGCCACGAGAGGTGAAGCAGGTCGGCTTGTCGTTTTAAATAATCCAGAATCGCTTGTTCTTTTCCTGAACAGCGGGGAATTTCGGAGATTTGCTTGAAAAAGGTCCAAAAACTTGCGGGCTGAAGTGACTCGAGCGATGAATTCATAAAACCAATATAGCGAAAGTGCGCGGTGTTAAGGAAGCTCAGCCAACAGGACGCGAGGTAAGCCGGCCAGATCAGGGAAAACTTGGACTTTTAAGCCCTTGTTGGTCAGAAACTCGGTGAGCTCTGTCATCTGAGTCGACCCTGCTTCCAAGACCAAACAGCCCCCAGAGGCCAACTTAGGTAGAGTTTCCTCGATTAAGCGACGCAACAAAGCCAACCCGTCTGGACCACCGTCCAACGCCAGGGCCGGTTCCTTCCATTGGCCAGGACCTAGGCGCTGGGCAGTTTCTTCTGAAGTCAGGTAAGGCGGGTTCGACACAATAAGATCCCAGGGGCCCTCTTGACCGGCCGTTAAATCAGCCTGGGTAACCCGAACACGGCCAGGAACCCAACGTTCGACATTTTTTAGCGCTGTTTGGACAGCCAGAGGACTCACATCTGTTGCGGCAATTTCGCAGTTTAACCCCAGCCGCTGAGTTTCATACGCCAAAGCCACCGCCACACAACCACTCCCCGTGCAAACGTCCAAAACCCGCAGGGGCTCTTTGAAACAAAGTTGCTCTTTGGCAGTCTTCAAGAACTTCAGGGCAGTTTCGACAAGGATTTCCGTATCCGGTCGTGGGATGAGAACTTCAGGACCGACGAAAAACTCTAACCCCCAAAATTCCTTGTGACCCAGAATATACGCTACAGGTTCCCCGTGCTGACGTCGTTGGACATAAGAGGCCCACACCGAAACCACAGAGCTTTCCAGAACGGCTTTCGGGTTAGCCAAAAGCTGGGCCCAAGACCAACCGGTGGCCGCCGACAAAAGCACACGCGCATCAAGGTCCGGAGTGCTACTGGCGGGGCCTTCCGGAAGATCCCCCGCGAAGGCTTGGGACGCTTCGTCCAAAGCACGGCGAACGGTGAGGTCTTCAGGAGCCTGTTTCAAAGAACTAGAGATCTGCAAGCGCATCCTGCTGGGCATTGAGTTTCAAGGCTTCGGTGATTTCGGCCAACTGACCTTCCATGATGCGGTCCAGGTTGTAAAGAGTGAGGTTAATACGGTGATCTGTCAGCCGATTTTGAGGAAAGTTATAGGTTCGAATACGGTCGGAACGATCGCCGGTTCCAACTTGGCTCTTGCGGTCAGCGGCGCGTTCTAAGGCTTTCTTTTGAGCTTCCATTTCTAATAATCTTGACCGCAATACCGTAATAGCCTTTTGCTTATTTTTAAGTTGGGATTTTTCATCTTGGCATTGCACGACAAGGCCTGTGGGAAGGTGCGTTACTCGAACAGCCGAGTCGGTGGTGTTGACCGATTGTCCTCCTGGACCCGAAGAGCGAAACACGTCGATTTTGAGATCTTTTTCGTTGATGATGACGTCTGTCTCTTCTGCTTCCGGTAAGACCGCCACGGTTGCTGCCGAGGTTTGGATCCGGCCATTGGCCTCGGTCACAGGAACCCGCTGAACCCGATGACCTCCCGACTCGTAGCGCAATTCTCCATAGACTTCTTTCCCGGCAATGGAGAAAATGATTTCTTTATAGCCTTTAAGTTCGGTTTCATTGGCATCGATGATTTCGACCTTCCACCGCTTTATCTCGGCGTAGCGACTGTACATTCTAAACAAGTCAGCCGCAAACAAAGCGGCCTCTTCACCGCCTGTCCCAGCACGTATTTCCATGATGATATTTTTACCGTCCAGGGGGTCGCGGGGGACAAGGAGTCGTTTCAGTTCGGCTTCGAGGGTAACGTGTTCCTCTTCGAGTTCTTTGACTTCGTCTCGGGCTAGTGCCTTCATTTCAGGATCGCTTTCTTGCTCGGCTAATTCTTGAGCCGAGGCAAGAGCAGTCTCGAGTTTTTTAAAACGCTCCCAGGCGGCAACGGTTTCTTCGAGGTCATGATATTCTTGCGTGAGTTCTCGGTAGCGCTTTTGATCGGCCGCGGCATCGGGTGCTGCCAATAAAGTTTCCAGTTCCCGAAAGCGGCGTTCTTTCATTTCTAATTTGTCTGTCATGGAAGGCCAAGTCTATCTTCTTTAACACCTTTTCTCAAGGATTGTACTGGATTTTCCTTGGCTTTTGCCGATACAGTGAGTAACCATGTGCCGCCATCTTCGGTGTTCTGTGAAACCCTTTTTTGTTTTGATGTTAACCCTTTGGGGAGTGTCTGTTTCTTCGGCTCAACAGCCGAATCCCACGACTTCGCTGAGCCAACCTCCTTCGGCTTTTGGAGACCCTCGTAGCACGTCTTTGTTGGATGAGGGACTTTCGCCCATGAGGGATACGAAAGTGATCAAGCCCGCCAGCATTTTTGCCAAAGGTATGGTCGTTGCTTATTACGGTAGTCCCTCTTCCACCCGCATGGGCATCTTAGGCGAAGAAAACATCCCTGAAGCGGCGGCAAACCTTGAAAAACTTTGCCAAGAATACAAAGCCGCCGGAGCCCCTGGCGTTGTTCAACCCGCCTTCCACCTCATTTATGCGACCATCTATCCCGAAGGAAAAGTCGGCTATCTGCCCGACCGAACCGTTCGTGCTTACATTGATTATGCTCTAGAGCACGGAATCCTCGTGGTATTGGACCACCAGTTGGGGGTCATGCCGATTCAAGAAGCCATGGACTCCATGTTACGTTGGCTAAAATACCCCAATGTCAGCTTAGCAATTGACCCGGAATGGCGAACCGCCAACCCCGGCAAAGAAATCGGTCAGATTACCGCACAAGAAATCAATGAGGCTGAAGCGATGATGCAAAGTTACCTCATCACGAACAACTTGCCC
>JAJXWL010000128.1 GCA_021781625.1 bacterium | reverse complement strand
CGACCTTCTGAATGACCAGATCTTTCATCAGATTATGGACGCGCATCAATCACTCCTGACTTGAGTTTAAGGTCTGATGGCCGACGTTGCAAGGCGAGGTCACTGGCCAAAGCCCAGAGTTTACACAAAAAAGCTTTGCGCATTGCGGATTCGCCCTTTCAAGCGTTCCGGACCGATAAGGCGCAAGCGTTTGAGGTGGGTGGTAAAGCCATGAACGACCGATTTATCAAAAACGGTCCCGGCTTCGGGAAAGGGTGTTGCTCGACCGTCTTTAAGGATGGGCAGGTCAACATCAAACGAGACCGAATGCGGAACATCAATGGTGATATCTTCAGGGTCCAGCTTTTCGCCCGTTTGACGCTCAATCTCACGGCGAATTTCTTCTTCGGTGGTATCTTTTTCGTCAACAGTTGCTAGTCGTTGGGCAAACAGGGCATTTTCATCCCAGGCCTGTTCCCAGAGGGTGATATAGCGGCCCGGTTGCTCTGCCAGGGGAATTTTCTGTAAAGCACGGTGAGGCATACCCGACATCTTGACCGCAAAACTCACATCATCTTCGTTGACCAGGTCAGCACTCTTGAGTACCCCATCGTTGAGGGCCAAGTGCAGGGCCTTTTTTATCATCGCTGAGGGGGAACGTACCCCCTTATGCCAGTAAACCGATTTGTACATCAGGTACTTTGAAAACAATAGGTGCTCTACCGACAAAATTCCTTTCGGAGACAACCCAATACCAAACTCACGGTGGGGGACAATTTGGCTTACGATAAAGTCAGCATCCTGAATTCCGTAGGGTACCCCACAGAAGTACGCATCACGGTTTAAATAATCAAGTTTGTCCGGGTCCAGAACGCCCGACAAGAGACGGCGAAAAAAATTGAGCTGTTCTGCCGCCGGGGCGTAGGTCAAGCGATGATCAATGATCGCGGCAACGAGGGCCGGTTCAGTTCCAACCTCTCGGCGCAGCAACGGGCCTAGAGGTTCAGCAAGCACAGCCTGGGCCGAAAGCTGCTCATGCCGAGGCATAGTTAAACCGTCTTCAAGGGTATGGGCATAGGGAAAGTGCCCCAGGTCATGAAAAAGAGCAGCGCACAAAAAGGCTTGAACCCCTTCTAAGGTAAGATGCCCTGGGTAGGCCGGTGAGCGGACTAACGTTTGAATAATCCGTTTCGCGAGGTGAAAGACCCCCAGACTGTGGTTAGCCCGGGTATGTGTTGCTCCCGGATACACTTGAACGGCCAGCCCGAGCTGTCGTAAACGCCCCAGGCGGACAAAAGGCGCCAGGTGAAGGGTCCTTTCTAGCGCTGGCGTTAAATAGATATGCTTCCACAAGGGGTCGCGTACGGGGCGAATAAAGTCATTTTCCAGGTGATGAAGAATAGCTTGCGTCTCGGTCACAGCGAGATTTTAGGTGCTTCTGGACGTACTGTCCAGTCATAGGCTAGGCTAAAGCTCGTGAGAATCTTGTTCTATGTCGCCTTGATGGCTGGTGCCTTTCTTTCGTGTGCCCCTCACGGCGCAAAAGCTCCTGCTCAAGTTAAAACGCCTGGAGTGGTTCACCCTTCGGTAAAAGTGCCACTTCCTTCAATTAAGCCACCTCAACCTCAGGCACCTCCCGTCAAACCCAGCCAGACAGCTCTTGAAAAATTGCTCAGCGGCAAAGAGTTTCTGCTTGAAGTACGAAACCCCGACCTGGTGCCTCAGGAGCAAGATGAAATTCTGGGACCAATAGCTACGCTAGGCGAGCCGGCTGCGAAAACCGCGTATGAGTTTTTGACTACCTTAGTCAAAGGCAAAGTAGCGCAGGAGCTGCTTGACCCTTCTTGGGCAAGCTACCTGAGCGCTGTTCTCGAAACCGAGTTAAAAGGAGCGGGAAAGCTTACCGGTTTTCGTTTGGGGGCCTGGGAAGCCTCAGGTGGTTCCGAAGAACTACGAGCTCCTTTTTGGGTCGAGGGAAAAGGACGCGCCTTTGGCACAATTTATGTGGATCACACAGAAAAGGGTTGGAAAGTCTCGGATGTTCAGGGGGACTTAACAAAGGCCAGCGAACCCTATACCAAACCGAAGTTTAGTGCCGCCGAGGGGATCGAAAAGAACCCCTGGCGGATTTTTTAGCCCCTATTTGCCAATTTCAACGCTAACGCGACGTTGGGGAAAGGTCTTACCAACCGCGACTGCATTGCGTTTGGCATTGTAGACAACCCCATCGTTCCAGTACTCCACGGCCGCAAACATGGCGTTACCACCATCGTGCTCGTCACTTTTTTGGGTGCGGAAGGAAACAAAGTTTCCCAACTCGTCAAAGTTTTGATCCTGAAACAGTTGAAGCCGTTTGCGATTAAAGGAGTTCCACTCTTCGATGCCCTGAAAACCTTCGCCTTCGTCTTGAACGATGAGGTGAGCATGGGTGGTTGAAAAGGAATACCAGATGCGAATCTTTTTATCGGGGTTGTTGCGGTTGCCGTGCTTCACCGCATTTTTAATAATTTCGCTGATTTGTTGTTCCAAAAGGTTGATTTCTTTGATTTCCGGGGGAGCTTTTTGGACAACAAGCAGGGTGAAGTAGCGAATTTGACGGAAATCAGAGGGGAATTCTTTGTTAAACATTCCCGTCTTGTCAAATAAGGGGTGATTTTCGTTGACCAGAATTTCTTTTATTTGTTCTTGGGACATGGGTTTCTCCTGTTTATTCCGCCGCGATTTTTTGAATAGCTTCGTCTACTGTTCCTGCGATGGGGAAGTAGCCCATGAGCTTGGTTAGTTCGATGACTTTTTTGACGGAGCCGTGAATGTTGCAAATCACCAGCTTCAAATTCATCTTTTTGATGGTGGAACAAATGTAGATCAACGCCCCAATGCCTGAGGAATCGATATAGTCGACGTTTTCCATATTGATGACAAACTGCTCGACTTTCTTTTCAAGCATTTTCATCACCAATTCTTTCAGCCTATAGGAATTATAAAGATCCATTTCGCCGTTGACGTCGATGATGTAGGTTTCTGCACTCTTCCTGATCTTTAAATCCATCGTCTACCCCTTTTAGTGTTCCACTCTCATCAAGACAAAGGTCTCGTCGTCGTGTTGCTTGGCCTTACCCACAAACTTTTCCAAGTCCGCAATAATAAGCTTTTTCAGCTTTTCGGGCGATTCTTGGTGATGCTCGCGAATGACCACCTGCAACGACTCTAACGAATACTGCTGTCCTTTTTCATTCATAGCCTCGATGATGCCATCAGTGTAAAGGACAATCAGATCTCCTTTTCTTAAGACCGTGTTAATTTGATTATAGCGGGTTTTCCGTTCCAATCCAATAGGAATTCCTTCAGTATCGAGCGTTTCAAAGTCATCTTGCTCGGCACGATAAATTAAAAGCGGGTGGTGCGCGGCATTAGAATACTCGAGCTGATGGGAGGCAAAGTCGTAGCTCAACATGGCTACCGTGGCAAAGCGGTCCAAACTCACCCGTCCGGCGATTCCCCAGTTCACGATATCGAGGATGCGGCTGACCGTCATCTGGGGCTGTCGGGCTACTAGGTGGGTGATGGTCCGTATCATGACCATGACCAAGCTGGCCGGGATTCCTTTGCCTGCCACATCACAGACAGTAAGGAGAATTTGGCCCTTGCGAATATTGATAATGTCGTAATAGTCGCCCGAAACCCCTTTAGCAGGTTGCGAAAAGGCCGCCAACGAGATGCTAGAAACACGAGGCAAGTGGGACGGCAAAAGCTGACCTTGAATTTCGGCAGCGATCCCCAAATCCCGTTCCATTTCTTGCTTTTCGAGAAGCTGGAGGTAGGTGTATAGGCTGTTGATCGTCAAAGACGTATAATCGCCAAAAGTTTTAATCTGACCCAGAATTTCGCGGGTGAAGAGGTGGTTGCTCTTTCGTGAAGCTATGGCCAACACCCCAAAGACTTTTTTTCCCTGCATCAAAGGGGTCAAAATGAGCGAAGCGATGTAAATCTGGTCCATGCGTGAGTTGTGAACCATTCGAGGGTCAAGTTTCGAATCTCGGACAAAGATAGCTTTTCCGGTAGCGGCACACTCGCCAATGATGGTTTCGCCCAGCGGAATGGGCGTGGATTTGAAAAAGTTTTCGAGGTTATTGGCTTTGAGCTTAACCTTGGCAGGGACGTCGTAGGGGGGCGGGAAATCGCCTTCGACGGCTTTGACGCGCAAAACGTCATCGAACTCGTCCACTAAAAAGATCGCGCCGCCATCGGCATTGGCCGTTTTAACCGCCGAATGGACAACGAAGTCAAGGACGCGGTCAATGTCGAGCTTTTCGGCGATCGCGTTACCAATGCGGGTCATGAACTCGTACTGTGAGTTCATGTTTTTTTCCATTAAGTCCCGTTGGTGCGACATGCGAGCGTAGGCTCGTCTATGCCAAAAGGTAAGCGTCCACAAGTAGACAAGCGTGGACAGCGGAAGCAAAACCATTTGTACCAGGGGAATCTGATAACCGCCAAAGGGCACAAGCAACAAAATAACGCCGTGAATCCAAAGCGTTAATTTGGTCAGTGTTCCCCGGGCGTCCAAGAGCACGCCTGACTTGGGCGTGTTGTATTGAGATACTTCATAGAACTGATAGGCGACGTAGCCCCAGTTCGTGACAATGAGGGCTGATTCCCAAAAATGAAAAAACCACGCGGTTTGCAAGGCCGCGAGGGTGACCGATATAAGGAACCCCACCGCATTGAGTGCCAAGAGCCAGCCCGCATAGTAACTTTTTTTAGTGTAGCGCCCAAGGATTTTGAGAAAAATCCCTGCTGAGATCGCCTGAATCGCCAAGGTAACAGGGAGCTGGTAGGCGGGGATACCCGCCAGACCCAACACCGCAAAAACGATGCTACCAAAAAATATGACAAGGATGAGCTGTTGATAATCGCTAGCAATAACGAGCTTTTTGCTCAGGGTGATGTTTCTAAAGGTGAGGTATAGCGCTAGGAGTGCAAAGACTTGAGCCCATAGCGGATTAAAAATGAAGTTTTGCGTGATGTCTGCCATAAGCTCTCTGGGTCAAATTCTAACCTCGCCTAGGAAATCCGTCAAGCATAGGTTTTTTTATCCCGAAAATCATAGGTATGCTGTACGTCATGGTAGAAATTTCGGCTTTTCCTCAGTTTAAACGCCTGCGGCCCCGCGAAGCTCAAGAAGTTTTTGACCTTGTTATTCATCTTGGTGTTCACCGCGGCGGCAAGTTTGTCAAAGAGCAGAATGGCTACTTTTTGTTTTCGTTTCATCCGGGACGCGAAAAGATCCTCAGCTTGATCTCGGAATTTTTGTTTATGACCGCCGAATCTCTCGATAAAAAAAAGGAAGATCTGTTTGGGTACAACCTGGTTTGGGAAGCCTACGAGGGGACCGACGAGGATTTGATCTTTGGTCGGTTGAAAAGCTTGCTCTTTCAAGCCCCTCAGTCCGAGGCCGTTTGGGCAGGTCCCGAGGTTACCCCGCAATTGGTCGGTAGGTTCCCGTTGGCTGAAGGCGACCTGACACAAGTGCTTGGCCCTCAGTTGTCATCCGGGCGCGAAAGCTGGGACTACGGGGATTTTTTAGACTTAACGGGGTGGCGGGAGGCCTTAAGCGGGCCCTTAGAAAAACAGATGGCCGACCTGGGCGGCAAAGTGTTAAGGCTGAAGTCCGAGCACGTTGTCGAAAAGTTAGCCATTGTGATCCGTGTCTTAAAGCAGACGTTCGGCACGGGCGAAGGCTTTCCGGTGGTGTTCCCCTTGCAAGATAGCCGCGACGCCTTGAGTCAGCTGTTGGCCCAGGTCGACCCGACGTTTGTTAGTGAGATTCCCCGTTACCTGACCGGTGAAGAAGCGGTTCTGTGGCCTCAGAATCCCCAATGGGAGTTTCTGCTTACCAGCCGTGGTGGGGCTGACTATGCTGGCGATCGTAGCAGTCTTGACGCCTATGGGGCACTTTTAGGGTACTTTTCGGCTCAGGTTGCTCGCCTCAGGGCTGAAGGTTTGCCCCC
>JAJXWL010000127.1 GCA_021781625.1 bacterium | reverse complement strand
GGATGTGATATGCTCAAAACTCCACAAAACGACATCATGACCTTTTTCGGCGATGGCCTTACCCATCGCGGTGCCCCAGGCTCCTGCGCCTAAAATGCCGACTTTAGTTTTCATGCGATCTCCTTTCCAGGTCGTCTACGGTTGAAGCAATAAGTTGTAGGCCGGAACGCCAAAAATCCGGTGTCGTTAAATCAAAGCCGGCTTCTCGCGCCAGTTGGTCGGCGGTGAGTATCCCCGTGCCTTCTAGCAAGCGCTGGTAGGTACGAGCAAACTCAGGACCCTCTTCACGGGCTCGGGCATACAACCCCAGACCAAAAAGTTGACCAAAGGCATACGGGTAATTATAGAACGCCAAACCATGATGGTAGTAATGACCCTTGACGGCCCACATATACGGATGAAGGTGCTGTTCGTCAAGTCCATCGCCATAGGTGGCTAGTTGTGCCTCCCTCATCATTTGAGAAAGTTCCCTCGGGGACAGTTCTCCCTGTCGTCGCTCTTCGAACAAAGCTTTTTCAAACGTATAGCGCGACAGAATATCCACGATGACTTGAGTGGAATCCTGAAGACTTTGTTCCAACATAAACAGAGTCTGGGGTCCCGTCGCTGACTTTAAAGCGGCGTCTTGTAGAATTGTTTCGGCAAAAATGGAGGCTGTTTCAGCCAAAGTCATGGGGTAGTCGCGCCAAACCTGCGGTTTATGCCGTAAAAGCCAATAGTGCCACCCATGCCCCAGCTCATGCGCCAGGGTTTTTACCTCGCCGAAACTCCCGTCAAAGTTCGAAAAAATTCGCGGTTCTTTGGCCAGAGGCAAATTGATGCAGTAGGCCCCGCCGGTTTTTCCCTCTTGTGGCCGGGCGTGTATCCAGCGGCGTTCAAAGGCTAAATCCGCAAAGGCCCCCATGGCGGGACTAAACCCGGAAAAGGCCTCGCGAATAACCTGGCGAGCCTCTTCAAACGAGAAGCTTGGTCCCGAGCCTACAGGCGCAAAAAGGTCATAAAAGGCACAGCGAGGAACCCCTAACAAGCGGGCTTTTATGCCTAAATATCGGCGAAATACGGGGAGACTTTCTTGCATGGCGGCCAACATGGCTTCGAGCGCCGGGCGGGAAAGCCGCGATTGTTGGGCGGACTGTTCAATGGGGTCAGGCCACTTGCGCCTCAAATTGAGCGTAACAGCTTGACCTTTGACCCCGTTGAGGGCCGCCGCGAGGGGCACCTCAGCCGAGGCCCAGGCCTCTAGTTCAAGGTGGTAGGCCTTTTCGCGCACCGCTCGCTCAGGGGAGGAGGCTAGGGCCCTCAGTTCTGTAACGGTTTTGGTTCCGCCGTCCCAGGGCCGTGTCAGCGTCGACGAAAGAGCTTCTTGAAGGCGGCCCCAAGCGTCCGCCCCCGAGCGAAGCATATCAGCGGCCAACGCTTCTTCTTCTTCACTCATTTGATGGTGGGACTGCGTCGTGGCTTCTTCTAAGAAAAGCCGGTACGCCTGAAGCTCAGGGTAACGCTTCAGGAGCTTAAGGCTACCTAGACGGCCCCAAAGAGAGCTGAAACGGACTTCGGCGTCATGAAGCGGTAAACTGAGCTCTTCAATGCTGTTGAGTTCTTTCAGGGAGGTTTCGTCACGGGTATTCGTAGAATACGACAGGTAAGCGGCCGAACCCAGGTGTTCGGCAAGGGCATAAGCTTTGTCAAAAGACTTTAAAAGCTCGGGTAAGGCCTCGGCAAGGTTAGAGGACGTCGCCAAGGGTTTTAATAAGCGTAACAGCCGTCGTCCTGCATCCCCAAGCGCTTTTTTATCCTTAAGCCAAGCTGTCGATGAAAAACTAGGGTAAAGGTTCTCGTTAGACCAAACGGGGATCTCTTCCATATCCTCTGATTGTAAAGGGAAACGGCTGGATAGGGAAGGCGTTGACCCCAGACGAACGCTCCGGTAGACTTTTGGGCATGAATGCCGTGACTCCCGAAGAATTAGAACGTCCTGTATTTCGCTACCGGCTCTTACCGCTTTTTCGCGAGCTTATTCGTTGTGGTTGCGTGAATACAGGCGAAGCTGATTCGGGGCAAGAAGACCGTGCCGTTGCGGTCTTGCGGGAGTTTTTTGCTAGCTATGGTCTAGAAACCCGAGTGCTCCATGGCCGACCTGGTCGGGGCAATCTGTTGGTAAAAGTACCAGGAAGCGACCCTTCGGCTCCTAGCTTGACGTATATGAATCATGTGGATGTCGTCCCCGCCAATGCCGCAGATTGGAGCTGTGATCCGTTTGCCGCTGACCTCAAAGACGGCCAAGTTTGGGGTCGTGGTGCGGTCGATATGTTGTGTTGGACGGCCTGCCAAGCCGTGGGCTTGGCCGAAGCTTTGAAGGCACGACCTCAAAAAAACTTTCCTGGAAATTTTTCTTTTCTAGCTTTGGCCGATGAAGAAGCGGCTGGACGCTGGGGGGCTCGCTTCTTGGTCGAACAATTTTGGGAAGACGTGAAATGCGACGCCATGGTGACAGAGTTGGGCGGTTTTTTTGCCGATACAGCGCGAGGCCCTGCCGCTTTTATTAACCGGGGGGAAAAAGGTGTCGCCTGGGTTAAGCTTACCGCCCGAGGTCGTGCCGGACACGGTTCTATGCCGTACGGTGCAGATAATGCCCTTCTGAAAGCTGCCGAAGCGGCCCTCCGTTTAGGCCGGTACAAAGCCCCGTTGATCCGACACCCATCTTGGCGGTCTATGGCGCGAACAGCAGCGCGGGGCTTTTGGGAAAAAACGGCCCTTTTGGGCGGCTGGGGAGAAGCTTGGGTTATGAAACGCCTATTTCGTCGAGACCCTGGCATGGCGAAATTCTTAGACACTGCGGGGCACACGACTTTTTCTCCGAATGTGGGGGGTGGAGGCGATAAAGTCAATGTGATTTGCGACCGCTCGGAACTTTTGGTGGATATTCGATTCTTACCAGACCCGAACGGCAACCTTCCCGATGAAGCCGGAATTGAAGCCTTAGTTCGTCAAGTTCTTGGCCCTCGACTTTCGCCCCATTTTCATCTTGAACTTTTAGATTTTCATCAGCCGACGCTTTCTCCCTTGACGGGGCCGTTGGATTCAGCCATTCGGGAGGTCTTTCGCGAAGCACACCCTGACGCGCTGTTAGCGGACATGATGATAGGCGGTGTGACGGACGGCAGGTACTGGAGAGACCGCGGAACAACGGTGTATGGGTTTACCCTTTTTGACCGAGAAATGTCGATGGGCGAGTTTACCTCGCGCATGCATGGGGCCGATGAGCGGATTTCGTTAAATAGCTTGGCGTTGGGCTTGAGGTTTTTTACCCGGTTGCCGAGCCGGTACTGGAAGGTTTGAGTCCCTAGCCTCTTTGGAGTCTCTTGTCTCTGGGGGGCAAAAACCGCTACTATAAGTGCAGAGACAGATGCAATGAAATTGGATGCGGTGATCTTTGATCTTGATGGAACCCTGGTGGACAGCGAAGATCTGTATTTTGAAAGCGACCGCCGTTTTGTCGAGCGTTTTGGCGGTGTGTACGATGATGCTTTCCGTGCCGAATGCATTGGCATGGGGACGTTGCCCTTCTGCCGGTTGATCAAAGAAAAGTACGGCCTGACCGAGTCGGTAGAGGCTCTTGTTGAACTAAAAGATCAATATTACCTCGAAACAGCCCGCGGCAGGATTACCGCGTTTCCTGAAATGCTCAAGCTCGTACAGGCCTTTTCTGTGGAGCGGTTACCCATGGCTGTCGCCTCGGGCTCAAGCCTGACGGTAATTCACGAAGTTTTAGCCTTAACCGGTCTAGCGCCTTACTTTACCCACTTATATTCCTCTGAAGCGGTACCAAACCCTAAACCAGCCCCGGATATTTTCTTGCACGCGGCCCGCCAGTTAGAGGCTATCCCTGCAGCTTGTTTGGTATTTGAAGATTCTCAGCATGGCGTCGCTGCGGCATTGGCGGCGGGTATGCGCGTGGTGGCGGTGCCCTTTGTCATGACTGAAAAAGGAAAGCCGCAGTTTTCGAAAGCTGACCTTTTGTTCCCCTCAGGGATGTCCGGCTTTACCGCCGAAGCCGTGCTTGATTGGATTGATACGAATTACTGCCTGTGCGAAGATTGTTCGTTTTTTGACTTTGGGCTTTGCCAAGAATAAGACCCACTTCAAGACGAAGACTCGCTTTGAAAGGGAATCCCCACCAATTGAAGAAAACCTTTGATGCGCACTTGAGTTGGATCAAACGGGGTTGTATCTAATAACGCTTGTTCCTCGGACCCTGCTTTGGCGCGAAAAATTGGCGCCTTACCCGACCAAAGGGTCAGTACCGGTAGTTTTGCTCCCGTCCAGTCGCTAACTTGCGGCCCGTGAGACAACAGCACCTTGACCGCTGGCTTAAAAAGAAAATAGGCCCGAAGGCTTGGGGTCGGCGAGGAAGACGCCGTCTTTAGTTTTTCTTGCCGTCGAAAAAAGGGTTTGAGGTCGGTTAATAAGGCATTCTCAGCCTTGGACATTTGCTGGGACACAACATCGAGACTGAATTCGTAGCAGAACTGCGAAAGATACCCCCATAAACGACCTAAGGCTTCGGGGTGGGTGAACGTTACGGTAAAAACAGGGCGCGGAGCCGGGGCGGGTGGTTTGAGAAAATTCTCTAACGGCTGATCCAAGTCCATGGCGGACTCCTTTGTGGGGTGGTACCGGAGTGTACCGCGAGCAACATTGCCCAGACGACATTCTCTGAGTATTTTTGACACCCAGGCTTTTTCAAGTCAAGGAGGTTTCATGTCAAGCATCACATTTAAGGGCAATCCTGTCGAAACAGTAGGGAGTTTGCCGGCCGTCGGTTCTACGGCTCCTGATTTTTGTCTGACCAAAGAGGACCTATCGGATGTTGGCCTCAAAGATTTTCAAGGAAAAGTGAAAATTCTGAACATTTTTCCTAGCCTAGACACAGGGGTTTGTGCCGCTTCGGTGAAGCGTTTTAATGAAGAAATTGCCCGCCATCCCGAGGCTGTGGTGCTGAATATCAGCAATGACCTGCCGTTTGCGATGAAACGGTTTTGCGAACAGTATCAAATTGGACGAACTGTATCCCTATCCAACCTCCGACGGGGAAACACCGATTTTGGTCAAGTTTATGGTGTAGCGTTCAAGTCTGGACCGATGGTGGGGCTTTTGTCCCGAGCCGTTGTTGTCGTCGACGCTTCCAATAAGGTGGTCTATACCGAACAAGTCCCCGAAATTGCCCAAGAGCCCAATTATGCTAAGGCTTTGGAGGCGCTCTGAGTTTTCGTGTTGTCCTTGTGGAACCTGAGATTCCTCAAAACACAGGCAACATTGCTCGAACTTGTGCCGCCACTGGGTGCGAATTGCACCTAGTGAGGCCTTTAGGCTTTGCCGTCACCGATAGCCATTTAAAACGGTCTGGAATGGATTATTGGCATGAGGTGACGGTGGTTTATCACAACAGTTGGGACGCCTTTCTTCAGGAGACAGCCCCTCAACGCCTTTGGTTGGCTTCTGCTCGGGCCTCGCGTGCCTTGGGTGAGGTTGCCTTCAGCGAGGGCGATTGGCTGGTCTTTGGCTGTGAGTCCCGTGGTTTGCCGAGTGAGGTTTTGCAGGCGTTTCCGGAGAACAATTTTCATATCCCCATGAGGTCCAATCAACGCTCTTTAAATTTATCCAACGCGGTGGCCGTGGTGGTCTACGAAGGCTTCCGTCAAATGGGGTATCAGGGGTTATTGTGAGTCGGTGTTGTTTTTGAACTGAGCCCTGTTTTAAACCAAGCCTAGGGCGTTAAAATAATTTTCCCAAAGGCCCCTGGTTCAAGAATCTTTTCATGGGCAAGAGGAGCTTCGTCTAAGCGGAACTCTCGTCCAATAATGGGTCTCAAGGTGCGGTTGTCCAAGCCCGCTTGTAAACCGGCATGGATTTCGCTCAACTCGGCCGGAGTGGCGGCAAACAGGGTAAAGGCATGCAAGGTGGCGTGTCGACTCATTAGATCGCGAGGTAATACTTT
>JAJXWL010000126.1 GCA_021781625.1 bacterium | reverse complement strand
ATGCTTACGTCGGCGCCAAATTACCTTGTTGTACATAAACCAATTGTAGGGTAGGACTAGCAACCCTATGGTCAAAATCAAGGTGATTTGGCGAACCCCGGTGGTGTTCCCTAAGATGTGTGTGGAAAGCCCGATGGTGATAAACTGAATGATCACGGACCCTAGGGAGGTGAGGTTAAAGCCTAAAAACTTTTTGATAAGGCTCCACAGGTTGCGGGCTTTATCCTTGTGGAAAGTCCAAAAGTTGTTCCACAGAAAGTTATTGAGGATGGACCCTTCAACGGATAAGGCCGCGGCCCAACCAGAAGTGAGGGCCAAAAAGCCTAACCAACCGTAGGATTCCAAGAACTTGAAGTGCGCCGCTAAATGGGCTACCCAACTCGAACGGGCAAAAACCTCGAGCAGAACCGCATTCACCAAATAGCCGGTCAACCCGACGATTCCGAATTTTAAAAAGCGGCGGGTACCCTTATGTTCCCACCTCAGTTGAAATGCCGTTTGGAAAATCTCCCAGGGGGTTTGCCCCGTCATTTTCGACTCGCCAGCTTCACGGGTTTGAAATTTGAGGGGAACCTCGGCAACACGGGCTCCCCATTGGACTAATTTAAACAACATCTCAATCTTATAGCCAAAGCCCTTGCTTTTAAACTCGTCAAAATCGAGGTCGCGAAAACGCTCGTCCACTCGGGTTGCTTTTAAGCCGGTCGTGGCATCCGTGATGGTCCAAAAGGCTTTCATGGGAAAAAACAGCAACAAGCGGGCTACCCAGCCCCCAAATTGGCTCAAGAAAAGCCGAAACAGGTCCCAGCCTCCGGGGTAGGAGCCTCCTTTGACCTTTCGGGAGCCTAGAACCAAGTCTGCCCCTTGGTCTAGGGCCGTCAGCAAATCCCAAATTGCTTCGGGCGGGTGTTGAAGGTCGCCGTCAAATTCGATGACCGCTTGAGCCCCTAGTTTTTCATCTGCGTAACGAAACCCCTTAAAGTAAGCCGCTCCTAAGCCTTCTTTTTTATCTTCGACCAAAAGGTGAAGGTTGGCAAATTGGCCTTGGAGTTGGCGAACTACGTCGGCTGTGCCGTCCGGAGACGCCCCGTCGACCACAAGGATAGAACAGTCCCAAGAGCACGCCGGAAAAATTCGATTTTCTAAATCTTTGATGAGTGTTCCGATGGTGGCAGACTCATTAAAGGTGGGCACAACAACAACGGCAGTTTTTTCCATGCCGAGAACTATACCTGAAGCTATGCCGTGGGACAACGGTTTTCTGAAGCAAGTTGCTCAGGACACTGGTTGAGTGAAGAGGGGAGCTTTGAAAGGCTCCCCTCTCCAGGTCACTTTTGTTTAATGGGAATTTGTCGAGGTTGAACCGCCTCTTTGAGTGGGAGGGTGAGCTTGACCATCCCTGCTTCCAATTCTGCTTCAATCTTGTCCGTATCGACAGTATCGTCAATGGTAAAAGTCTTGCGGTAATCTCCCAACCGACGTTCCCGAAGCAAATACCTGCCACTTTCAGCGGCTGTTAATCTTTTCCCTTCGATCTGGAGTTCTTGGTTCTCGACATGGATCGATAAATCATTTTTTTCAACACCGGGCATTTCCAAGCTGATCAGAATCTTTCCTTCCTCTTCTCGGATGTCACAGCGGGGCTGAATCACACGCCGCTGGGGTTCAAGGGTGGTGACATTGCTCATGGTTAACCTCCTTATTTGGCGACGACAGAAATCTGTCGGGGTTTCAACTCTGCCTTTTTGGCGATTTCAATGCGGAGAAACCCATTGTTGCGCTTGGCCGAAATCTTGTCGATATCGGCGGCTTCAGGCAACGAGATGGTTCGTTGGAAGTGGCCTTCCCAAGTTTCTTCTCGGTAGACACGGCCTTTACCGTTTTTACCGCCTTTTTGAGGGGTTCGTTCCCCACGAAGGGTGAGAACATGGGGGGCAGCCGTCAATTCCAGAGCTTGTTTTTCGAGGCCTGGAAGATCAACAAGAATAAGAAACTTGTCTGCCTCTTCAATTAAATCGACCGCTGGTACCTCAGAGCGGTCAAAGATTCCGGTGTTGTCGGGGCGAAAGGTCAACCCGAACAACCGGTTCATTTCTTCCTGAAGCCGGTCCAACTCATCAAAAGGATCCGGCAAGGACGTTGTATTCCACCGCATAATGGCCATACCTTACCTCCTTAGCCATGGGTTTACTATGTATGAAGCAATCGGCATGCCAAAAATGAAGGTATGGTTGAAAAGAATAAGTAAGATATTGTATTGAAAGAAAATATTTTAGAAAATCAGATATCTTGGGAGGTTGGTTCGGACAAGGGATGGGGTATTTTGTTTCAATATGACTCAGTGTGTCATTTTTTAAGGGAGTGGTTGAGTCGAAGCGAACCCCTTGCCCTTTACAGGAAAGTGGGGCCGGGCTAATCTGCCTCATGGCGTATTTGGGACTACAAGAAGTTGAGTTGACCTTGGCGGGTACTTTACTATTCGACGGAATTTCCCTGCAAATTGAAGAGCAGGATAGGTTATGCGTGGTGGGGCGCAACGGCGCGGGCAAAACGACTTTTTTAAGGCTTTTAGCAGGCCAGCTGACCCCTGACCGGGGTGTGCTCAGTCGTCGGCAGGGACTTCGCCTTGCCCTCGTGGAGCAAGAAATTCCCGAGTCGCAAGGTACAGCCTGGGAGGTTGCCTTGCAAGATAACCCTGTACCCCAGGGAGTCGAGGAGTGGGAACACCACAGGCAGATCACCTCGGCTTTGACTCGCTTTCACATTGACCCCCAAGTGAGTTTTTCGTCCTTGTCGGGCGGAAGCCGCAGAAGGGTACTCCTGGCGCGAGCCTTTTCCTCAAACCCGGATATCCTTCTTTTAGATGAACCCACTAACCACTTAGATATCGAAACCATCCGGCTTTTGGAAGACGCCTTAGTCCAGGCCCAATTTGCCGTCGTATTTGTGACGCATGATCGAGCCTTTGCCCGACGCTTGTCGAACCGAATCGCCGAGCTGGATCGAGGCAAATTGGTGACGTTTGCTTGCGGTTGGGAGGAATTCCAAGAACGACGTGCCGCACAACTAGAAGCCGAAGAGCGACAATGGGCCGATTTTTCCAAAAAATTGACTCAAGAAGAAGCCTGGTTGAGGCGTGGTGTCAAAGCCCGACTTTCACGGGATGAGGGGCGAGTGAAAGCCCTGCTCAAAAAGCGCGAAATTTGGAAAAACCGTCGGCAAAGGTGGGGAAACGTCCAATTTCGACTGACAGAAGCTCCCCGCTCAGGAGACCTCGTCTGTGAAATGCAGGAGGTTTCCTTTGGTTGGCAGGGAGCGCCTTTGTTCCAAGGGGTGAATGTCACCATTGAACGCGGTGACAGAGTGGGGCTCATAGGGCCGAACGGGTCCGGTAAAACGACGTTGCTCCGATTAATTTTGGGAGAACTTGAACCTCAAAGCGGGACGATTCGTCGAGGGGCTCAACTGGCCCCACTTTACTTTGACCAGCTGCGTTCCCAGTTAGTATTAGACCGTTCGGTCGCCGATAATGTGGGGGATGGTTACGATACGGTCACGTCTCAGGGACGTCAAGTTCATGTTCTGGGTTACTTAGAAAGGTTTCTTTTTTCACCTGAACGAGCCCGCGTTCCTGTTTCAGTGCTTTCGGGAGGGGAACGAAACCGTTTGTTGTTGGCCAAACTCTTCACCAAACCTTCGAATTTACTGGTCTTGGACGAACCCACCAACGATTTAGACGTCGAAACTCTGGACCTGTTAGAAGCCTTACTGGTGGAGTATGAGGGAACGGTTTTGTTGGTAAGCCACGACCGCGAGTTTCTGGATCGAGCCGTTACCAGTACTTTGAGTTTAAGCGGACAACAAGTCATCGAAACTCCCGGGGGATGGTCGGATTGGCTGGCCTTTCAAGAGCGTTCAGGTCCTGCCCAAAAGATGGAAAAAAACGCAGAGTCTGTGGCGTCTGAACGTAAAATCAGCGAGAAACCTCGAAAATTAACCTGGAATCAGCAAAAAGAACTGGAAACTCTCCCGATACAAATTGCCGAACTCGAAGAGCAACAAAAGTCACTTTACGAGGAATTGGCTAAACCGGAATTGTATCAAGCCGGGGCAGAACAAGCCCAAGAAAAAAATACCCTCCTCGTCCATGTAACCCAAAAACTCGAACAGGCCTGGGGGCGTTGGCAAGAGTTGGAAGCTTTGAGAGATTCTCTATAGCGGTTGTGGCAGGCCTAAGACGTAGCCTTGCGCATAATCCACACCGATTAGGCTCAGGATTTCGAGAATCGTTTCATTGACGACAAATTCAGCAATTGTCTGTAGTCCCATCGTCTCACTGATCGTTTTCATGGCACGAACCATGGCTAAGTTGACTTTATCTCGATCAATGGAGTGAATAAAAGCCCCATCAATTTTCAAATAATCCACGGGAAGGTTTTTTAAATAGGCAAAGGACGAAAAGCCACTACCAAAGTCATCCAAAGCCAAAGAACAGCCCAAGGCTTTAAGTTCTCCTAAAAACTCAGCCGCCGCTGTCAGGTTAGAAATGGTTGCCGTTTCGGTGATTTCAAAACAAAAATTAGAAGGAGACACGTTGTGCTTCTTAAACTCATGTTTAATAAAGGATAAAAGGTTGGCATCAGCCACAGATTCGCCGGATAGATTGACGCTATAAACCGGTGGTTGCTCGTCGGCGCGTTGGGCATAGTGGGCGATGGAGTTTCGCACAACCCAACGATCAATCTGAGTCATGAGGTTGTAACGTTCGGCGGCGGGGATAAAATCCGAAGGCTGGATCAAACTTCCGTCGCTGGCACGTAAGCGAAGCAGAACTTCAATTTTGGGACGATACCCTTTTGAGGGGTCAATGGGGCGAATCTCTTGCCAATACAAGACAAAGCGGTTTTCTTCAAGAGCTCGGCCCAATTGACTAATTAACGTCATTTCACTGCGACGCTGTCGAAAATTTTGATCGCTCACGTCGTAAACCTTGATACGGTTGCCGCCCTCTTCTTTGGCCAAATAGCAAGCATCGTCTGCTGCGGCTAACAAATGACGGCTATCGCCATAAGCGGGGGTCAAAGAGAGAACCCCCAAGCTGGCTTT
This sequence comes from bacterium, assembly GCA_021781625.1. The sequence goes on along the minus strand of JAJXWL010000126.1, from coordinate 903 downwards.
CACTTGAAAACTGGCGGTCTGCCAGACAAAATCGTGCCCATTGAGCTGGTGTTTTAGCATCCAAGCCTTGTCAAAAGCTTCTTGGGGAGTACAGTTTTCAAACAAAACTGCGAACTCATCACCTCCCAAGCGTGCCAGAGCCGTCGTTTGCGAATCTTGTCCTCGACGCAGAATCTCGGCCACCTGCCGTAACAACTCATCACCAGCCAAATGGCCGCAGGTATCATTAATCAGCTTAAATTGGTCCAAGTCGAGGTAAAGCATGGCACAAGGAATATGATTTTGTACTTTTTCCTGCCAAACCTGCGTTAATAAAGCGGTGAACTCACGGCGGTTCAGTAAGCCGGTTAAGGTATCAAACTTGGCTTGATGGTCTAGTTTTTGCTTAAGAACGCGTAAAGCCGAGACATCTCGTAGGGCTAGAACTTGACCAATCGGCAATTGGTCAAACTTTACCTGAGAGATACGGCCTTCTATCGGGATGACCTGTCCCATGGCGGTTTGAAGCAGGGCGTTTTGAAAGGAAAAGGACGATTCGTTCGCCTGTTCATGCTCGGGAAAGCGTAAGGGGATCAAGCTTTCTTCATCAAGTAGCGAAAAGACGGCTTTTACCGGTTGCCCTAGCACATTCTCGGCTGAAAGTCCCAAGGCATCTAGGGCTGCCGGATTCGCAAAATGAATATGCTGAGTCAAGTCGATCGCAATAATACCGTCTGAGATGCTGTTTAAGATCGAGGAAACCCACCGCTCTTGGTCTCTCAGTTTGGCATCTAGCCGGGATTTATAGAGAGCCATATCGAGAGTGGATAAAAGCTCGCGTTCTTTAAACGGTTTGATCAGGTAACCTAAGGGTTCCGCGAGTTTAGCCCGCTCCAACGTCGCTTCATCCGAGTAGGCGGTTAA
>JAJXWL010000125.1 GCA_021781625.1 bacterium | reverse complement strand
GCTGAAGCTCGAGATCGTCTTGAAGTCTATTATGCTGTCTTAAAACGTCACGGGATGGTTCCTGATCCAGCCTTGTTTTACAACGGCAATTTTATGCCTGAGTCTGGCGAGGCCGCTATAGAACTCTTGATTGATAAAAGACGAACCTCTTTTGACGCTCTGGTCGTGGCCAATGATGATATGGCCCTCGAAGCCATTCGCGCTTTAAAGAAGCGTGGCCTCCGTGTGCCAGAAGATGTCAGTGTCATCGGTTTTGACAATATCAGTTCCACGGTCTTTAGCGATCCCCCTCTTTCCACCGTCCATCAACCGGTTTATCAGCAAGTCCTCACGGCGTTTGACCTGTTGGCCCAATCCTGGTCGGGGCAAGTTCCCACCGATAATATCCTTTTAACAACCACCCCGGTACTTCGGCGCTCGTGCGGTTGCCACCAAACAGGCTCTCGAACCCTCGGCACGGGGTCCATCCACGAAGAAACCACCTGGATTCTGAGCCGCTTAGTGCAAGGTTGGGAAACCGGCGAAACTGCGACAGAGGTTCTTCGGGCGCTCAATGAAGCCGCCCGCATTCAGGGTGAACACCCCGATCACGCTTTAAAAAGCCAAAAAGCCTTGGAAATTCTGCACCGCGATGTGGTCGAAGGCCGCTATGGTGAAAATCAAAAAGAACTTTTGACGTCTTTTCTTTGGGAAGTTCAAGCAGGGTTATTGAGCCACTCCTTAGAACAAAACGCTCGCCGTTGGGATATCCATAGTCAAGACATCAACTTGCTTCGTGAAGTTCTGCAAACTCTGGTTTCTAGTGTGCATTCCGTAGCGGATGGACTCAAAGCGATCATTGAACCCATGCAGTCCGCAGGGATTGTATCTGCTTACATTTACCTGTACGAGGATGAGATCCTTCACACCCGAAGCGACAGCTGGCAGATTCCCCCTACGGTTAGCCGCAGTTTGGCCTTTAACACCAGCCAGCCCCACATTCCGCCACGGGTGATTGTCTCAGCCGAGCTCCTCAAGGATGCCCTTGAGCCCAATCGTTCCAAAACACTTTTTATTCTGCCGCTCTTTTTTGGCGATGCCCAGCAGGGACTGCTCTTATGCGAAACCAGCTTATCGGACAGCTATTTGCTAAAAACCCTGGCGATGGAGCTCAGCTCCGCCCTGAAATTAGCTCGTTTAATAGAGTTACACCGCGTTTTAGAACGAAAACTCTATGAGACCATGGCCGACTTAGAAGCTTATAACCGCAAGCTCGATACGTTATCTCAAACCGATGAATTGACAGGACTGTACAACCGACGAGGTTTTCTCAACTTAGCCCAACAGGGAATGTACTTGGCCCGCCGTATGAATAAAGGCGGCCTGATTGTGTTCGCCGATATGGACGGCCTCAAAGCCATCAATGACAATTGGGGGCACGAAGAAGGCGATGAGGCGATCCGAACCATGGCGCGGCTTCTAACCAAAGCCTTTCGCAACAATGACCTCTTGGCCCGCTTGGGTGGCGATGAATTTGTGGTCTTTACGGTCGATGCCACGCTCGCTGTTCTTGAAACTCTAAAAGAACGCCTGCAAGAGTTTCTTAAAGAGTTTAACACCACGGCGAAAAAGCCCTATCAACTCTCCATTACCCTGGGAGCTGTTGAGTTTCACCATACCCAAAACATCACCGTGCAAAACCTGTTAGAACAAGCTGACACCTTATTGTACGAACAAAAGCGAAACAAGAAGTCCCACGGTTGACAGCACCAAAAGCGTTCAGGATAATCCGCTCATGCACAAATACCTCATTGAAGGGGGCTACCCCTTGCACGGGCGCATTCGCGCCAACGGCAATAAAAACGCCGCCCTTCCCTGTGTCGCCGCCTGCTTATTGACAGACGAGACGGTTCGACTGACGAACGTTCCTGAAATTGAAGACATTTTGGTCATGTTTGATATTCTCCGTCAGCTGGGCGGGACCGTGAAACATATCGAAACGAATGTGTTTGAAGTGACCATGAACAACATTACAACTCATGAGATCCCCGTCGAAGCGGCCAAAAAAGTCCGAGCCTCGATTTTGTTTGCCGGTCCGTTATTGGCACGTGTTGGGAAAGTTGTCTTACCGCCCCCCGGCGGCGATGTCATTGGCCGACGGCGCTTGGATACCCACTTTCTTGCGTTGGCCGACTTGGGGGCCCGCTTTGAAGTGGATACAGTGTATACCTTAACCGCAAACAAGCTGGTCGGTCAGGACCTCTTCTTGGACGAAGCCTCCGTCACGGGGACTGAAAATGCCGTCATGGCGGCAGTCCTGGCTCATGGACAAACCATCATTCAAAACGCCGCCAGCGAACCCCACGTGCAAGATCTGTGCAACTTACTCAACAGCATGGGCGCTCAAATCAGCGGCATTGGGTCTAACATATTAACCATTCAGGGCGTCAGCCGCCTGCATGGAACAGAGTTCCGCATTGGCACAGACTTTATGGAGGTGGGGTCTCTCATCGGTCTCGCGGCGGCCACCCGCAGTGAGCTCGAAATTGAAGACGCCTCCCCACAACACCTGAGGATGGTCAAACTGGGGTACGGAAAGTTGGGCATTCATTGGGAAACCGAGGGAACCACGATTCGCGTCCCCGCTGGTCAACCGATGAAAGTTGTCCCCGATTTAGGTGGACAAATTCCCAAAATTGATGACTCCCCTTGGCCGGGTTTTCCTCCGGATATTTTATCCATCATGACGGTAGTTGCCACACAAACCGAAGGAACCACCCTCATCCACGAGAAAATGTTTGAATCGCGGATGTTTTGGGTGGATAAGCTGATTTCGATGGGGGCAAGGATCATCCTTTGTGACCCTCACCGCGCCGTGGTGTCCGGCCCCACCCGTCTGACGGGCAACGATATGGTTTCGCCCGACGTACGGGCCGGTATGGCCTTAGTGATTGCCGCCTTATGTGCCGAAGGGAGCAGTTGTATACAAAACGTGTACCAAATTGAACGCGGCTATGAAAATATCGCCGAACGCTTGGCCCTTTTGGGGGCCCACATTCAGCGAGTTAAAGTGGAATAGCGGTATTCAGTAAAGCGGTATTCCGTAAAAAGGACAGCGAGCCTCTAAAACAAGTAAGCTCGAAAATACTCCAACCGAAGGTAGGCAACGTTCCGCGCTTTTTCATAAAGTGCCTTACGAAACATATGCGGCGGTTGGAGGTTGTGCGGCATGGTGTCGTAATGGGCCGGAATGGCAATCTTGGGTTGAATCAAGGCACAAATTTCGGCGGCTTCCCACGGCGATAAGTTGTGGTAGCCACCGTTGATGCAAATCGACATCCATTCTGGGGCCCATTCTTTCACATGGCCCAGAAGTTCACTTTGGGCCGTATCGCCGCTGTTGTAGTACACCCTATTTCCGGCAAAGCGAAACACAAAGCCCATGTGGTTTAAATCCGTGGCATCGGTGGGTTCGGCAAAAGCCCCCAGAACCTCCACCCCTCTGACCGTCACAGACTGACGCGGGTGCATCAAAAAACGTTGAGCCTCAGGAATTCCGCACGAACCCAAAATCTCATACGCCTGCCAAGGGGCTAAAAAGACTGCTGTCGTACGGCAGGCTAAGCGTTCGAGGGTCCACGGATCGCAATGATCACAGTGACTATGGGTCAGGACAACCACATCGGCGTCAAAATCTTCCGGTTCTATGAAAACCGGTAAAATCCGGCTTTTGGCGGTAGGAACCCCTGTCCGTTTTGAAGCGCAGTAATCCGTTAAATACGGGTCAATGGCCGTTAAAACTCCCCGCGAATCTTTTAGCAGCCAGCCATTGTTCCCCAAATGCCACATGGCCACCTGGCCAGTTGGTACGGCAAAGGCTCGAATTTCGGCCATAAACTCTCTCGAAGACAACCGGGGAACAACTTTCTGGGGGAAAACATAACCTTCTGCGGGGTCAAAATCGATAATGGGGGGAATTTCCATGCGTCACCTCTGGCCGAATCTACGGAATTTCCTGAGTTTTGGCCAGTTCTTGGTCGGGAAAGTCCAAGACAAATTTGGTTCCCTGACCGGGAGCACTCACACAAGAAATGCTCCCTTTCCAGATTTGCGTCATCAAGTTATAGACAATGTGCAACCCTAAGCCGCTCCCCCCCCGTCCAAACTTCGTGGTAAAAAAGGGTTCAAAAATTCTATCTAGGTGTTCTGAGGGAATACCTTGACCGTTATCACCAAATTCCAGCCTCAGCCCATGAGGAGTTTCCCAAACCACAATTCGAATCACCCCTCCATTGCGGCCGTCAAACCCATGAAACACGGCATTACTAATCAGGTTGCCCAAAATCTGGGCCAAGGTACCCGGAGGCCCGATCAAGACCAATCCTTCGGGACACTCCACCTCACAACGGTGCCCTCCAACTTTCCATTGAGAATGAAGGCTCAACACAATATCTTTGATGTAGGGGCCTAGTTCAAAGCGTCGAGCTTCTTCGTGGGATTGATCGACCGCAATTTTCTTAAAACTGCGAATCAAGTCACCCGCTTTGAGTAAGTTGTTCTCGATCAGCCTCGACTCTTCTTCGATGAGCGTCAGGTATTGGTGAAATTGTGTCTTGGTGAGCTGGTTACCGTCGAAGGCTCTTAGTACATCGAGGGTGTGTTGGTGCAAATCACTTGCCGTCGTGACCCCAATACCGACAGGAGTATTGATTTCATGGGCAACCCCAGCTACCAAGGACCCCAAGGCCGCCATTTTTTCAGACTGGATCATTTGCGTCTCTGACTGCATGCGCTCTTCCCACAGCCGCACTCGTTCGATCGCGGCGCTAATTTGTGACCGCACGGCATCGAGCAAAAGACTCCCGGCCGAATTCGCCGAGAACACAACAAAGCCCTGAGGTTCATGTGAGTACAGGACTTCGATAAACATCAAACGGTCTTTAACACGGTCGATCCCTCCAGGAATCAATTTACCTGAAGAGAATTGAACTCCCCCTTCGGGTAAAACAGAGCGTCCCGTCTTTGTCCACTCCAAAAAAAGTCGAGCGGGGCCTTTCAAATGACGGGGATTTTCCCATAAGGACAGCCAACAACTATCAAACCCAATATTGGGGAGGATCTTCGCCATGGTTTCGGCAATTTCTTCCAGATTCTGTGCCCTCAACAAATTCTCGTTGATCTGGCGAACGCGTTGGGCCCTTAGATCGGCATCAAACGCCTGTCGAGATAAATGCCCATTGGCGGCTTCGGCCAGAAGAAAATACGCCCTGCCTAAAATGTCTGAAGTTTTAATGTGGCGCTCCGGGTCTGTGCGAGCTAACTTTTGTTGAAGCCACAAAAGACGCGCCATATTCATGCTCAATTCTTCGGTGTTGGCTTCGCCCATCACCGAAGATTCCAAGTCGCGCAAGAAACGGGGGCCTTCTTCAGAACTGCCTTGCCCCAGGCGTTCATCCAGCCAAGCTTGTAATGACTGCTCAAATTTTGAGTTTTCTAGGCTTTTTACCAAGTGGTTCTGCCGCACCTCAGCCCGGCACGAACAACTACTGCGGATGACCAGTTGAGGATTGATATTCGTGTACTGGGGAACGCTTTCTCCGGCGCAAAGCTTTAAAAGGAGTTCTGCGGCGGCATGTGATTGAGCCGAGACCGGTTGACTGACCGTAGTCAATTCCGAAGGTTGAAAATCATCGAAGCCGGTGAGAATAAAATCCTCGGGAACTTTTTTGCCTAATTCATTTAAAACCTGCTTGGCTCCCAGTGCCATCAGGTCGTTGGCACAAACCAAGCCTTCCCACCGGTCCCAGACGGCCGAAAGGCGCCGTGCGGCGGCCACTCCAGAAGTGTACGTAAAATCTCCATATTCAAAGAGATCTTCGTCGACTTCACAACCGTGCAGTCGCATCTCAGAGCAAAAAGCGGCCTTACGAGCTTCGGCTTCTTGTTGACCGGGCGGACCGCCCAAAAAACCTAGACGACGAAAACCGTGTTCTGTTAAAAGGTGTTTGACAATTTGACGCAAGCCGTCTTCACTATCGGTAAAGACCCCAGGAATTCCTTCAACTTTGACCGAGGTTGTAATGACCGGCAAGGGAGCAAACTGCCGGCAGAAC
>JAJXWL010000124.1 GCA_021781625.1 bacterium | reverse complement strand
GTCTTGGATATGACGGGAGTCGGAGATACCCTTGTTTTGGGTCACCTTAGCGAAAGTATGCGGCAAAAGGCAGGGGCTTTTGATGAAAGTACAAAGGCCCTGAGACTATGGGCAAGACGCGTACTTTCGGCGACTGGGGCGGGGGACTTTGTGGAAATTGATACCCCTTTTTCGGATGACTTAGGCTTTTTATGGGTTGGGATACCTGCAGTTCAAATCAGTCTTTTACCGAAAAAGCAAGCCCTCGCTTATCGAAAACAAAGTCTGACTTTACCTGCCGCTTGGCAAACGATGCATACGAAATTCGATATTCCTCAAAATTTGTGGCCACAAAGCAGACCCCTCATGGCGCAATTCTTAGACCTCGCAAGTTCTTTGCCAGTGCTGTTCCGGGGGTGATTGCTAGTTCTTAAGGAATAATTTCTGAAACTGCTGTAGTCTTGTGGCTCAAAGGTTTATCAGAATAACTCAGGGCTCCGAGAAACGTGAAAACCGCTAGCATTAGCGCCAAACCAACGACGAATTTCCGCATTTTTTCTTCCTTTAACATTTTATCGGCACATTTTTATTTTCCCGGCACAAAGGCCGGGATTTTTTTCAGTCAAATTAAAATAAGTAGTTCAAAGGATTGACGGCGTGATTCCACTTGAAAATTGAAAAGTGAACATGAGGTCCCGTGCTATAGCCCGTACTTCCCATCAAACCGATAACTTGGCCTTGACCCACCCATTCCCCTTCAGAAACTTCAAAAGCTCGTAAATGGCCGTAAAGGGTTTGGTATCCGCCTTCATGGCTCAAGAGAATATAATTCCCATAGGCAGAGTTGAAGCCCATATCCACGACACGACCAGCCATTGAGGCATGTACGGGTGTTCCCGCATAGTTGGCAATGTCGACGCCATTGTGAAAGGTTCGATCTCCATTAAAGGGATCATGACGCCACCCAAACCGACTTGTAATAACACCTCGTGCTGGGTAAATGAACAATTCGCCTAAAGCTTGTTTGTAATCCCAGGCAGAAAGTGTTACCCCAGGAAGAAAAATCTTTTGTCCAGGAGTCACAACGGGAGACTTTAAGCCATTCGCTAAAAGAATATCATCGTAGGATAAGTTATTCGCCCGAGCAATCGAAGTGAGACTATCCCCTTTATGAACGGTGTACAAAAGTCCATCTTCATTAGGAATGAGTAACTTGTTACCAACGCCTATATGCCGAACATTGGTGATGTCATTAAAACTGATGAGCGTGCTGATATCGATATTAAAGCGGTTGGCAAGAACCGAAAGCATATCACCGGATTGAACCGTGTAAGTTTGCGTTTTAACAGGAAGAATTCGAGGGGCTGAATCTACTGCATCTTCCGAAGCCCCAGGAGATTGACCGACTGATGCCAGATAATGTGAAACTTTTCCATCTTTTGGTATGGGAATCCCCGCCGACTGAAACGAAAAGTTGAGCCCGGGTGTTAACCAAGGGGATAAAGTTCCCAAAAGCAAAAGAAAAAGTGGCAATGCTAACAAATAGGGCAGAACCAGGAGGGGAGACCTTGAAATACTGCTTTGTAAGGTTCCTTCCCAAAGGTCAAACGTCTTTCTCAAACCTCGCTTGGGAAGAGCTTGGTCCAGCACCTCGACTTGTGCATCGGTTTCGTAATCACCAGGTTGGTTCTTAAGAGTTTCTTGTCCCCGCATAATATCCTTCACGATGAACGCTCCAACCTTAAGTATCGACAACCGGCGGAGGGATCATTAAGATAGAGTTCCGCCATGAAGATTTTGGGAACCCGACTATGGCCATCCTTTTTGGTTGGCACCGTCTTGCTCGTTTTTATCTCCGGGACGGTCGTGGGTGTCTCCCAGGTGAGGGGACCCTCGATGCAACCCGCATATCATAACGGTGAAATTATTTTGGTCAACCGTTGGGCGTATGGGTTACAGCTCCCTATTATAGGGGGATATTCCTGGTTCTGGAAAGCCCCTCAAGTCGGTGATACTGTTATTTTAAGAAATCCTTCTGACGGACAGTTGATTATTAAGAGGGTTGCAGGGGTTGGCGGGATGCCCTTGAAAGTAGAAAAACAACAGCTTTTGATTGGTCAGCGACGAGTTCCGTTGACGCCATGGCAGGCGTATTGGTTAGAAGCCGTTCCATTTGTTCCGGCGCATAGCCTTTTTGTTTTAGGGGATAACAGTGCCAAGTCGTATGATTCACGAGATTGGGGGTTTGCAAAGGAGACCTCTATTCTAGGCAAGCTTTGGAATTGAAGAGTGTGAGGAGAAGGCGGCAAAATGGGCAACATGGCAGATAAACCAGAGCATCCTGGTGCCGTTTGGCGGTGGAAACTTTTTTGGGGTTTTACCATATTCGTAGGCCTGATTCTTTTGGGGAAATATGCGGGATTAATGCTCTTTCATCCTCCTCGGACAGCGAATTATCAACCGGCATTGGTCGAACGTGGTCCCATTTTGGACGATCAAGGTCGAATCCTTGCCGTTAGCACGAAGTTACAGGCCGCAACTGTTTGGTTGCCGGATATGAAAGATAAACAAAAAACGGCCCAACTCTTAGCCAGTATTTTGACCTTAAACCCTGAAGATTTATTAAAAAAGTTTACGACCGGCCCCAATTTTCAATACATAAAACGCCCGGTTTCGGTTATGGAAGCCCAAGCTATTAAAGCTGCCAAGGCAAATGGTGATCTACAAGGGGTAGAACTTGACCCGGAATTTGGCCGTATTTATCCACAAAAAGACATCGCCGCTCAAGTTCTTGGCTATGTCGGCTTGGATAATATTGGTCTGGCAGGAATTGAATATAGTTATAACGATTTATTGTCACCACACTTAACGGATAATGAACGTGGCATTGTTCATGGCAATGCCGTGTGGTTAACTCTGGATACCGTACTTCAATACGAAGCTCAAAAGCTTGCTGATGCCTCCCGTATCGCCAATAAGGCTAAACGGGTAAATATCCTTGTTATGGACCCTAAAACCGGTGATTTCAAAGTCATGGCCAGTAGTCCCAGTTTTGATCCTAACCATTTTGCAGATTATTCAGCGGTTGAACGAGCAAATCCTCTCATTGCTAGGGCGTACGAGCCGGGTTCTGTTTTTAAGCTTTTCTCGATTTCTTCTTTTTTAGATTCGGGAGTTTTAACGCCTCAAATGAAGTTTGTTTGTGATGGAGTTTATGAACGCCGTTTACCTTATGGGGGTGTGATTCGGATAACCGATTTAGGAAATTATGGAGTACTGGATGCCCAAGGAATCTTGACCTATTCCAGTAATGTGGGGACGGCTCAGGCGTCTGATCTGATGCAGGAAGCCCCTTTTGCTCAGTATATTCATGCCTGGGGATTTGGTTCGCCTACAGGTCTCACTTTGCCTGGTGAAACCCCAGGATTGCTAAGACCTCGCTCAGAATGGTCTGCTAGTTCAAAAGATTATATTTCCATGGGCCAAGAAATTGGCGTGAGTACTGTCCAAATGATAACTGCCGCCGCTGGTTTAGCGAACAATGGGCTCCTTCTAAAACCGCATGTCGTCGAAAAAGTTGTTTCTCCTTCCGGAGAAGTTCTCTACCAAGCTCGTCGCGAACCCTTGCGCCAGGTGGTTAAGCCCGAAATAGCTCAAGAAATGCTTCAGATGACGAAATCGACCGTAGAATACGGCACTGCTCATCGTGCACGGATCGACGGGATCGAACTTGCTGGCAAAACTGGTACGGCTCAAGAATACAACCCCAAAACCGGGACCTATTCCAACACGGATTATACCTGTTCGACGATGTTGTTTTTACCCGCCGATCATCCTCGCTACGTAATCTATGTAACTATCGATGACCCCTTAGGACCCAGTTACTTGGGTGGCGTCATTGCTTCACCATTGGCTAAGCAAATGGCAGAACGGTTGATTCGTTTAGAAGGGATACCTAAAGAGGGTGAAACGGTTGTCGATCAATCCTCAAGTGTTCGGTTACCGCCTCCTCCTGTCTTGACGGTAGGTCAAACGATGCCAGATTTAAAGGGCTTAGCAAAACGGACTTTACTCCCTTTGCTGGATCAACCTGGGTTGCAAGTGACCATTCACGGGGATGGGTGGGTGGTTCAACAAGAACCGGCACCAGGAACCCCCTTAACTCCGGATACCAAAGTCGTCTTAGACCTGAAATGAGACACTTATGAGTTTTCTTACGGCGAATTTAGAGGTTTTACAACGTCGATTTCCAACCTTGTATGAGGATTTATGCCATCTTCCCTCTCCAGAGGTAGAAGAACCTCGCTTAGCCCCCTCACGATCGGAAGAACCAACCTTATATTATGGTGGTCGTTTGGCGTATAGTGCCTATCAGCCGCGTCGAGACGCTGAACGAGCTTTACCTCAGCTTGACCCTACTTGGGATGCTTTTGTTCTAGTCGGTTGGGGGTTGGGCTATGCCGCACAGGTTATCGTTCAAAGAGCTTCAGATTTGCCCTTAATCATTGTTGAACCTGACCAGAGAGTTTTTTTACTGAGTTTACAGGCCTTGGACCTGACCAAAGTTTTTCAGCATTCCTTTTTGGTATTAGCGGTCGGCCAAGAGGCCTGTCAAACAGAGTTATGGCAGCAGTTTAGTTTTCGGGATGTTGGGCTTCATCAGCTTCGCTGTGTCAGCGAGGTTTTCCCCGCATGGATAGCTCAATGGGACGATTGTCGGCGAACCTCTCAAGCCCAAGCCCGAGTCAATGAAGATACGCTAAAGCGCTTTTTTCCGTTGTGGCTTCGCAATCACGCGCGAAACCGCAAGACTTTGGGATGGCATCCCTTAATGGAACTCAAAGGGCGAGCCAAGGGAAAGGCCGTTGTTATTGCGGCAGCAGGGCCCTCCTTAACAGAATCGTTGTCTTTTTTGAAGAAATACCGTTCTCGTTATGTGCTGATTGCTGTGGACACTGCTTATACTCTTTTAGTCCGCCAAGGCTTGGCACCCGACTTTTTAACAGTGGGCGATGGTCAGTACTGGAATGCTCGGCATCTTGACGATGGTGTTTTACCAAGTACTCAAATTGTGACAGATTTTTCTGTTTCACCGCGAGTGTTTCGTTGGGCTCAGCAAATCTATGTCTCAGGTTGTCAAGTTCCTTTCCTGAGAGGGTGGGAACAAAAAGCCGGATTTGCCTCGGAGGTATTACCCAGCGGAGGTTCGGTTGCCACGATGGCATGGTCGTTAGCCAAATACTTGGAAGCCGCAGAAGTCTGGTTTGCCGGTTTGGACTTGGGCTACACGAAGGGGACTCATGCTCAAGGAAGCCAATTTGAAGAAGGTTTTTTACGCCAGGGCTATCGTCTAAAACCTGCAGAAACCTTGGGGTTTCGCCTGCTTAGTGAAGCTTCGTTGACCTGGCGGGAAGGGGTAACTGCCCCGGTTCGCTCGGATCTTCGCTTGGATTTGTACCGAGCCTGGTTAGAAAAAGACGTTGCCCGTTCCCCAGAACTACCTGTCTGGAATTTGAGTTCCACCGGTTCACTCATAAAAGGATTGAAAAGACCTGTAGGAGAAATTCCTGTGCTTTTTGGGGGTGATGCAAGGTCTAACTCAGCGGTCAACGATTCCGGTTACTCTAGCAAAGTAAGCCCCAAAGACAATCAGCCCGTCCACGAGCAGGCGTTAAACTTCAAGTGGAATATTCCCTTCGTCAGTTCAGCCTTAAAAAGGCTCTTGGCGACTTGGCCACAGACCTCTTTAAACGATGAAAAACAAGAAATTCGTGAAGAATTTCTGAGTTCCTGGAAGGCTACCGAAGCCCTAATGCGAGAATCTTGGGGCGACTCAACTTGGTCTTTTTTGACTCACTCTGCGGTAAGAACTTGGGAAACCTTTCCTGGACCGCGATCCCTTGCACGTCTTAAAGAGGTTGTTGTCGTTCTTCTGTCGATTGCCGAGTTGGCGGAAACTCTTTCTCTTTATGAACAAAATTGAAAATAAATTCATTTTAACAATTTTCCGGTTAAGAAAATCAAAGGCCAGCCGATATAGAAAAAGAGCGAGATGAATCGCCAACGCAACGGTATGCCTGTCTTACGACGTCCAGAGGCATACCGTTTTTTTTGTTCGGAGGGGCTAAAAGGA
>JAJXWL010000123.1 GCA_021781625.1 bacterium | reverse complement strand
CTTGTGGACGGCCTTGGCACGGTACCTTCATGGGGCCTTTTGGAAAAAGCTGTGGCGGTTGGCCCTCCTGGTCGCCGGAATCAGCGTGTCCCTGACGCTGACAGACCCCCTCCCGTTGTGGTGGTCGCCCCACGCGCCGCATCTTTTAAGCCTACTATTTGCCCTTTTAGCAGGGGGGCTGTCGATGTTTTGGCAACGACATTTAACCCCACGAGCACGCCTGTTTCAACACCTCCACGGCTTGTCCAGTGGCCCCCCGTTGGCTCTGCGCATGCGCGATTTTCAAACGGAGGCAGATTTTTCGCAACACAACGAACGCGCACTGCTGGTATCGACCTTGAGCATGACGGGGCTAACCCTGCTTCTTTGCCAGATCTTCGGGCAAACTGCCCTTGGCGTGGCCAGCGTTGTGGTGGGCTTAGCGCTTGTCCCCATCCTGAAAACCTTTCGTCGCGAAGTCCAAGATTTTGTTTGGGGTTACCGTTGGACCCTGGCACAAAAACTTCGCACGCTGGGTATAGCTTGGGGCCTTTTAGCCCTAGCCAGTGTGGCGGCGCTAGTAACCCTGCCTGGTCATGGGCTCAGTCTAAACATGACGTCCGCCCCCGAGCAGTCTAGCCCCCTCCCGACCCCTGTTGCGACTCCGACACCTCCAACGCCGCAACTGTCTGACTCTTCGGTACCAGCACTTTCGCCGTGGCAGTTGTTGCTGTTAGTGGCTGTTTTAGCACTCATGCACTACCTGGCCACCGTTGCCCGCACCCTCCTCATGCTCTTTTCGGTCCTACTCTCGCTTCTTCCGGTGGCGGCGGTAGTGTTTCTTCTATGGCCGCTAGTAGAGATTTTGCAAGGAAAAGCCCGCGAAGAACCGTGGTTAATCTTTTGGCGGCGGCGCTTGGCACAGCAGTTGTTGCGGTTTTGGCGTGCCCTACTTCGACAAAAAGCTTCGGCAAAGGTTCCCCGACCCTGGGAAAAGCAAAAAGAAGAGGCGCGAAAGCTTGCCCGGCACTGGGCTCAAAGCGGTCAACACCGACGATACTCGGAGCTAGCCGAAGAGTTTCTTCGTATCGTCCACTGGGCTCAAGCACGGGATCACCTGGGTTCGGCCTATGCTTACCAACCCTGGGAAACCACTCGGGCTTACCTTAACCGTTTAGCTGTGGCGGTTCCGAGTTTGGCGACACTGCTTACCCCCGTGGCAGAGGCGATCGATAAAGAGCTGTTTGCGCCCCAGCCGTTAACCGCTCAAGAATGGCGAAACTTTTTGTTCCAGGTCAGAACCGTGGTGGATTTTCCGCAAGAAGTTGGCTAATCTGAACCTATGCAAGATGCGTTTACCTCGTTAGCGGGCTCGTTTTTGTTTGCCGATATCGATGTCACAGACCCCCAATTTTCGCGGTCTGTGCTTTTGATTCTTGAACATACACCGCAGAATGCCTTCGGTCTGGTCGTCAACAACCGCCTTGAGGGGATGGCTCCCTTTAAGACCGACTATAGCAACCTGGGCTTTTTCAAGGGTGGCCCCGTAAGCCGTACGCTTTTTTGCCTCCATAACGGTCTGCCGCAACAATACCGCTCTGAAGGGGAACGCCTCATCGCCCCAGGGATCTGGTTTGAGCCATCGTTAGAAATTCTCAAAGAATATACGTCAGAAGTTTCAACTTTGACCCCCGAGGAACGAGTCCGCTGGCACCTGTACCAAGGCTATGCCGGGTGGGGTCCCAACCAGCTCGATCAAGAGTTGCGCCGCGGTCTGTGGCACCCCATGCCAGCGCGTGCGGCTTGGGTCTTTCACCATACCCCCGATACCCTTTGGGAAGAGGGCATGCAAGCCCTTGGCGGCTTTCTTAGCGTCGTCGCGCAAACCGGCTTTAAGCCCTCCCGGAATTGAGGTTCTAATGAACAAAATATTGAGGTACCGATGAAACGCCGCACGGTCTTTGTCTGCCGGGAATGTTCGCATCAAGAATCTCGTTGGCTGGGGCGTTGTCCCCAATGTGGTGCTTGGAACACCTTTCAAGAAGAAAACCTTTCGGCTTCACCCACCCCTCAACCAGGGTCACCCAAATCGTCAAGCGGCGGAATCAGTATCCCGCTAGCCGCCCTCGACCCTCAAGAAGGAACACGTTGGGATACCGGCCTTGCCGAAGTCAACCAGGTTTTAGGAGGGGGCTTAGTCCGCGGAGCAGGAATTTTGGTCGGTGGGGAACCTGGGATTGGCAAATCGACCTTGTTGTTACAGCTCGCGGCTCGAGTTAAGACCGCCGGAAGGGTGCTGTATGTCTCGGGCGAAGAATCGGCGGCTCAGATCAAAATGCGGGCCGAACGCCTCAAAATTCACCGCGAGGGTCTTGAGATCCTGATTGAAACCCACGTTCCTGTTATCCTCGGCGTTCTTGAAAAAATCAAACCAACGGTACTGATCCTTGATTCGATTCAGACCCTCTACAGCCCTGACGCGGGTGATGTTCCCGGGACGGTCAACCAACTCAAGTTCGGGTGCCAAGAAATTCTCAGCTGGGCCAAGGAACGAGAAATTGCCGCCTTTTTAATTGCCCACGTGACCAAGGGCGGCCTTATCGCCGGGCCGAAACTCATTGAGCATATGGTAGACACTGTCCTGTTGTTTGAAGAAGCGGCGGGCGATGTTCGCATTCTGCGGGCCGCAAAAAACCGCTTTGGCAGTGTCGATGAGGTGGGGCTTTTTACGATGGAAGAACAAGGCCTCATTGAAGTCGCCAACCCCGAAACCGTTTTCTTAGTGCGGCGTGAAGGGGATTTGCCGCCGGGTATCGCCGTCGCCCCCCTTTTTGAAGGGAGCCGCACCCTCCTGGTCGAGATCCAAGCCCTCACCGTTCCAGCCAAAGGGGGGCTCAGCCGCGTGTATTCTGACCGCATCGACAGTGGCAGGGTGAGCCGAGTCGCTGCTGTTTTAGAAAAGTCGACTGGGGTGCGGTTTAGCGATCACGATATTTATGTCAATGTTGCCGGCGGTATCCGCGTTGCCGACCCCGGTGCCGACCTTGCCTTGGCCTTTGCCCTGTATAGTGCCCGCACAGGTCAGAGCCTGCCGCAGGGGTGGACGTCGGCCGGAGAACTCTCCCTGGCCGGCGAAGTACGCCCCACCACCCACCTGCGCCGCAGGGTCAAAGCCGCCGCCGACCTGGGGTTTTCACCAACGGTAATTCCGGCCTCACCAGAAGCGGGCTCGCTTGCCGGAGCGATTCCCGTGCACCGTCTGGCCGAGGCCCTAAAAAAAGTCTGGGAAAAGGCGTAAGAATGTCGCCGGGTCTTCCTCCCCAGAGCAGACAACGGCTCATGCTGCTGTACGCCCTTTTACCCGAGCTGATCAATTCGGGCCGCCTGCAGGCCACCAGTCGCGACTTTGCCCGCTGGTTGGGCACCAGTCCCGTTACCATTCGTCATGATATCAGTTGGGTCGAGATGGCCTCGACAGGTGCCGCCTACGATTTGGTACAACTGCAAAACCTTCTTGCCCCGCTAGTAGAGCCAGCTCGTCCCTTGCGAACAGCGCTCGTCGGCTTGGGGGAAGCTGGGCTGTCCCTGTGGTCAACCCTTGAGCACAGCACTCAAAACCGGTATCAGATTGTGGCAGGCTTTGAAAGCCGGTTGAACCGGCGCGAACAATTGGACTTACCCTTCCCCGTCCATGCAACGACCGAAATTGCCGGGGTTTGTTTGACGCGCCACCTCGAAGCCGCCCTGTTGTGTGTCGAAGATCACGAAACACACCGGTGTGCAGACCGGTTGATTCAGGGGGGGGTTCACTACTTGGTGAATTTTACCCATGTCGTGCTTCGCGTGAACCGCCATCAGGTGCTGGTACGAGAATGTGGCTTGTGGGGCGAACTCCCCCCGACGCCTAAAGAGACAACATGATTAAGGAGACAACATGAAATGGTGGCTGATGAAATCAGAACCGAGCGAAGTGTCCATCGAGGACCTGGCACAAGCCCCCGGCCAGCGGCTGGGTTGGTTTGGCGTGCGCAACTACCAAGCCCGAAACTTTATGCGCGATGACATGGCCCCAGGCGACCTGGCTTTTTTTTATCATTCGTCTTGCGCGGTCCCGGGGATTGCAGGAATCGTCAAAATCGTGACTCCCGCGACCCCAGACCCCACACAGTTTGACACCGCCAGTCCCTATTTTGACCCTAAAGCACAACGTGAAACGCCCCGCTGGGTCCAAGTGGAGGTTGAGTTGGTCGAAAAGACACGGTTTGTTCCCCTGACGGAGCTGAGAACTAAACCAGAGTTGGCCGGTATGATTCTTCTTCGTCGAGGCAACCGCCTTTCGATCACCCCTTTAGCCTCAACCGAAGGTGAGTTTCTTTTTAACTGGTTAAAGGGCAGTGCCACTTCGTCTAAATAGCTTTTCAAAAGCTGAACGGCCCGGGAGGTATCATCGGTGAAGGGGCTCAGAAAACCCAATTCTTCCTGTCGTGAAAAACTTTCTGCCCAAAAGCGAAAGCGTCGTAAGCGGGCTTCTAAGTTACGCCGCGAACCAACCATTCCCCGTTCAGTTTTTTCTAGCTGACGAGCATTCAGCGCCTGTTCGTACTGCCCACCCTGGGGAATCACCAGGATAGGTTTGCCTAGCACCAAGGCCTCACTGATAATTTGGTGCCCTGCGGACGAGATCACGCCACGCGCACTGGCCAAGGCGGCATCAAAGTCGCCCCCGGCTTTGGGATAAATATCATAGGGAACCAAACCAGCTTGCTCGAGGGCAGGCACCACCCACTCGCGGTATTCCGGTTTAAGGTGAAGCACCCAGCTCCCCGACCTTGAGCGCGGGCGGTTTAAAAGTTCTGGTCGTAAGAGCGGGCCCACATCGCCTTGATAAAACGAACAATGGATACGCCGATGCCAGGGGCCTTCAAGCAGTAAAGCCGCTAGGGCGGCAGGCCAGGACCGAGGATTCAAGGAAAGGTGTTTGGTTATGATGCCGGGATGGTTAATTTGCACCACTCGTAGCCCCGCCAACCGGCCAGCCCACGCCAAATAGGGGTCAAAATCACTAATCACCGCGTCAAAACTTTCGGCTCGCAAAAGCCGCGCCAAGAGCACGACTTGCCGCAAAAAGCCAGGGAAGCGACGTAAGGCCGAAACGATGGTAGCCGCGACTAAAACGCGGTCGCCACGTTTGACAAAGCCAAAGTGAGGAATATCTCGTATCGGCACGTCAGGTAAACGTCCGCGGACATAACCCTGAACGGTTTGAGGGCAAAACAGATGAAGCTCAACTTTTTCTAAAAGGCGGGGTGCCAGGCACACCATACGGGCGGCGTGACCGAACCCTTCCCCAGCAATCGAATAGGCGACTTTCATAAGGCCTCCCCAGACTAAGTCTGGGAAGAGTATGGCCCCGTCAAGTTTGAAAACCGTGAAATCTTTGTCAAATCTTGGTCAGATTGAGGTTCTGGCCCGGCTAAAAGGTGCCGGCTTATGGACGGCAGGCGGTCTTAAGAAGTTTTTCGAACTGGCTGTCAGCGTCGACAACCTGATAGTGATCGAGGTGGCTTCGATAAAACACCGCCCGAACGCCATGGGGCGGCAAACGGTCCTCTTCTTTTTCCTCTTCGAGCAGTAAGGGAATACCTTCACGCGCCAAGTCATCAATGAGCGAAAAATTATAGCCAATGGTATCGCCATCTTGTGTAAAAACCGAATACAAGTGTCCTTGCCGAGAATCGACCCACTGCGCAAAATCTTCTAAATCGCCGTAAAGAGCGTCAAAAAGCATCACATCTTTGATCTTGCTGGTCAGCCCCCCTCGAGAGAGGATCTGACTAATGACGTGGTAGGCCCCCGAGTGGCCGGCCAAAACAATATGCTTAACCTTTTCGGTTCCTACAAAACCCCCGCGATGCAAATCGTGCATTACTTCGTCCACGAGCTTTCGAAAACCATCACGGTATTCCAACTTTCCACCGAAGGAATCTGGCGCATCCTTGGCGGTTTCGGGCAACACCAACAGAGCGTTCACCTTGCTATCCCGAAACTGCTCCAGCAAATGAAACTGCGCGATTTCGTCACTGATTGATGAGTACCAGCCGTGAAAAAAGAACACGAGGTTAATAGGGCCCTTTTCACGCCAAGTCCAAGGAAAAAAAACTTTGACGGTGGAGTCATCGTAGTGGTCGCGAAAGCTGTAA
>JAJXWL010000005.1 GCA_021781625.1 bacterium | reverse complement strand
TAACTGATTTTCTCGGAGCATGCTCAGAACCTCACGAAGACGTTGTGAATCTTCGGCCGGTCCACCAGCCAGAGCTTCTAACTTGAGTAAGGCCTCGTCAGGCTCACCAGATGTTTCGATGTAAGCGAGGATTTGTTCTGCACTAGAACGCCCAGTTAGGGTCTCTAAAAGGACTAGGACTTCCTCACGACCAATTTTTGAAACTTTATCGACGGTGCGAAGAATTTCAACCGATTGGTCCTGAACTCCTAAACGGCTAAGAAACCGGTTAAACAGCCCTCGATGGTTAATCAAGACTGTCGATGCTTCGGCACCCACGGCTTCTAAAGAACGGGCCATGATGGCAAGAATTTCAAAATCTGCCGCCGCAGAATCTACACCAACGATATCACAGTCGCATTGAAAAAATTCTCGGTAACGACCTTTTTGGGGCTTTTCTCCTCGCCATACCTTGGCCATGTGATACCGCTTAAAAGGTAGCGCCAACTGCGGCAGGTTTGTTGCCATAAAACGGGCAAAGGGTACCGTAAGATCAAACCTTAAGGCGACGTCCCGACCACCATTATCCTCGAACCGGAACATTTGCTTTTCGGTTTCTCCGCCACCTTTGCCCAAAAGAATTTCAGAATATTCTAAAGCGGGAGTATCGATCGGTACGAAACCAAAGGAACGAAAAACTTGTTCAAGTTTAGCCATTAAAGTTCGGCGTTGAAGTTCCTGGGTAGGAAGGGCATCACGAAAACCTTTAAGAACTTGGGGTTGGATCAAATCGGGCATGGCGTTATTCTAGGCGAAATCCCCAACACCGGCAAGCACCGAAAAGCTTTGAATTCGTCTATTGCCTCTATATATTAAACATGCTATATTAAAGGTATGACCGCTCTTGATACCTGTTCGCCGCAAAAATTAGAGGAATGGTCCCAAAAGCTGAAAGTTTGTGGACATCCCGTACGACTCAAAATTCTCTGTTTAATTGAACACGAAAGCACCTGCGTTTCTGATCTCTATCAGTGTCTTGAGCAGCCACAGCCGGTCATCTCACAACACCTGGCGGTTTTAAAAGAAAAAGGTGTGGTGGATTCTCTTGTTGTGGGTAACCGCCGTTTGTACAGTATTCAAGACCCCATGGTGCGCCAAATGGTTCGGGACTTCTTGCAGTCCGCTTCCCGCCCCTGATACAATAGGTTATGGACCCGATCATCTTTCAGACCGGCGAGTTTACCTCTCGCTTGGTTTTTACCGAATCCCCTGCAACGCTCCTGGATGGCTTGGATCTTACGGTTTTTGACACAAATACCATCAAGTTATTTTCACCTTCGGCAGCACATTATGTTTGGCAGGCAGGTGAGACAAATAAAATCTGGAAGTCAGTCGAAGAGCTGTTGGCTGTTTGCCTCGAAAAAGGCCTAGGACGGGATGCAGTCCTAGGGGCTGTTGGCGGTGGTGTTGTCACGGATATGGCAGCTTTTGCGGCCAGCCTCTATATGCGCGGAATCGGGTTGGTGCTTGTCCCCACAACTTTGCTGGCGATGGTTGATGCCGCCACAGGCGGTAAAACAGGAGTCGATTTTGGGGGGTTCAAAAATCTTGTTGGTACTTTTTACCCTGCACGTGAAGTCCGTATTTGGCCGGGTGCCGTCGCTTCCTTACCAGAACGGGAATACCGTGGTGGTTTAGCAGAAGTTATCAAACATGGCATGCTTGGTGACCAAGCACTGTTTAGCCTTTTGCAAAATCAGCGTGATGCGGTTCTGGCACGTGACACTCAAGTAACTTCTGCGTTTATCCGACAGGCTGTTCTGTATAAAGTAGGTGTGGTGGAACGAGATCTGCGAGAATCTGGCGAACGGGCATTTTTGAACTTGGGCCATACGTTTGCCCATGCCCTCGAAGCTGAGCGTGGCTATGATGGAAGCTGGAGTCATGGTGAAGCCGTAGCCTGGGGCTTAGACCGCGCCCTCGCCTTAGGTATGAGGCTCGGCATCACCGAACCAAGTTGGTATCAGGAAGTTCACGACTTGCTAAAGTCGTACCAGTTTCGGCTCAAGGCTGAGGGGGCGAATCCTAAAGCCATTTTAGCTGCCATGAAAAATGACAAAAAGAAAAAAGCAGGGACTGTCAGGTTTGTTCTTCAAAAGTGTCTTGGAGAAACTTTAATGACTCAGGTTGACGACGAACATGTTCTAAAAATTCTGGAGGCTGGTGTATGAGTGTTCCCCCTGTTCAACAATTCATGTCAGGAGAAACCATTTTTCGCGAAGGTGAACCGGGACAAAATATGTACATCATCCTTGAGGGTGAGGTCGAGATTGTCATCGTCACCGGCGGCGGCGAAAAAGTCCTTTCGGTTTTAACTAAGGGCGAGTTTTTCGGTGAAATGGCCTTAATCGACGAAAGCCCTCGTTCTGCCACTGCTCGATGCAAGACCCCAACCAAGGTGCTTCTTATGAATGACGATCAGTTAGATGCCTATATTGAAAGTCATCCCGCCTTTGCCGTGAAAATGATCCGCAACTTAGTAAAACGGCTTCGCGGTGCCAATAAACTAATTGGCTAAGCGACTTAGGGTTAAGGCCTAAAAGTCGCTACCAAGTTTTGTTTTACAACATTTTGTTCAAGTCTCGGTATGTTTGATTGACGATCTTCCATTCTGCCTTATCCAAGACTGATTCGGCATCGTCAGCCAGGGCCTCGAGAGAGGCTAAGCTGTCAGCAAGGGCCGTGGTAAAGTTTTTTTCCACACGGAACCAATACTGGCCACGGCTATCAGTCTGAAGGCTAAGAAAACCCAACGAGTTCCCTGAGTCACGATTTGCTGAGTCGCGTCCTTTGCCTGATTTTTTTGATCCCATTGAGATTTCTGCGGGTTTCATCAGCTTATCTAACAAATCGGTAAGCCCTGACAAGGAGTTGCGAAGGCTAAAGGTTTGACCTTGCGGCCAATGAATAACCCAGTCGGTAGGGTCGATCTTTCGGCAAATTTCGACAATCTTATTGGCTTTTAAACCTGCAAGAAGACTACGGCCAGAGACCCTTAATTCCCCTTTAAGATTTTTTAATTCGCTAAAGGCTTGTGCTTTTGAATGTGAAAGGACGCGAGAAAGTTTCTCCCACTCCAGAATGACTGATTTTTGTCCTCCTTTAGCTGAAACGATGTCAAATACCTCTCGTCCCAGGGTCACTTGCCAGGCTGTTTTTTTCGTCGGCTCAGCTAGGGTACTTGTAGTGCGTTCTTGCCGTTCTTGAGGGTGGCGCTCTGCTTCCACGAGCGAGCGAAATAGAGTTGCAGAAATTCTTTCAAGCCATTCCTTTTTTAAGGGAGACACTGACCGAGCATACATACGACTAGTCTTAACAATTTCACCTGCTACCAAAAACGATGGCGTTTCTTTAAAGAGGACGGATCCAGGGTGAATATAGATTTTTTCAGCGGTTACACTCCGGTACACACCACGTCCAGAGTGCATACAAACAAATTGAATTAACCCTTTAGCCACGGCGCACAAGTAGTCGGAGTGTGAACCTCCCGACTGAATAGGGACCCCTAAGCGAGAAAGGATCTCTTCGAGTTGAGACTGAATGTTCACCAACTCATTCATGGTTTTAAAATCCAAGTAGTAGCGGCGACAAAAATTCTCGCGGTCACGACTTTTCAAAAAGGCATCAAAGATGGTGAGGTAGCTGACAAAATCTCCATCGGCATCTCGAAACGTGTGATGAGCCCGGCGAGCTTCCATTTCTTCGCCTTGAGGTAAGAGAAATGGCGAATCCGTTGAAAGAAAAGTTGCAGCAATAGTCACTTCTCTGAGAACTTCGGGATAGCTGTAAACAGCCTCCACAATCATACGACTATGACGCGGCAACAGGGGGAACTGTGCCATCATTTTGCCAATATTTGACAACGAACGATCGGGGTTGAGGGCTTCTAACAAATTCAACGCCTCAATAGCGCCAAGAATTCCTTGCGAATTGGGAGGCGACAAAAAGTCAAAGCTTTCAAAATCTCGTATGCCAATTTCAGCCATTCGTAAAACGACTTCAGAAAGATCGGTCCGGTAAATTTCCTCAAGAGTGTAGAGTGGCCGCTCATCGAAATTCTCTTGGGAGTAGAGCCTATAGCATACCCCAGGTCCTGTTCGTCCTGCTCGTCCACGCCTTTGCTGACAACTTGCTTTCGATACAGGACTTTCGATTAAGGCTGCTGTAAATGTTTTAGGATTGTAGTAATTGATTTTTGCCTGTCCAGAGTCAATGACAGTGGTAACGCCATCAATGGTAACTGAGGTTTCCGCAATATTCGTCGACAAGATGACTTTTGTCTTTCCTTCGGGAGTGGGGAGGAACACCCGTTCTTGTTCCTCGTTGGAAAGCTTGCCGTACAAAGGCAAAATCCAAAGCCGACGACCCAACCCAGCTGAAATTAAAGCGGCCGAGGTGTCCTTGATCAGCTTTTCCCCAGAAAGAAAGACTAAAATATCACCGGGACGTCCCGAACCAACAGCTTCTGAAACCAGATCGACAAGTTTCAAAATGAGGGCATCTTCGCTATCGCCCAGATCTAAGGGGGCCCACTTCAGCTCCACAGGAAAGGTTTGTGTTTCAATTCTTACGACAGGGGCCCCATCAAAATAGGTGGAGAAGACATCGGCATTGATCGTGGCTGAAGAAACAATTACCCGAAACTCTGGTCGAACTTTTAAGATGTTTTTTAAAAGCCCCAAAATAAAATCAATGTTAAGGGATCGTTCATGGGCCTCGTCGACAAGAATCACGGAATAGTGGCTTAACAGCGGATCAGTTTTAATCTCTTGAAGTAAGGTGCCATCGGTCATAATTTTAATGCGGGTTTCAAGTGTTGTCCGATCCTCAAACCGCATTTTGTAACCAACAAGACTAGGAATCGAGACATTTAATTGGCGGGCTATGTATTCACTGACACCGACGGCAGCAATCCGACGAGGCTGGGTGACCCCGATAACGCCCTGTTTGGCGTAGCCGGCTTCATGCAAGATGAGAGGTAGCTGTGTAGTTTTTCCCGATCCCGTAGGGCTTTCAACCACAACCACAGGATGATGGGCCAAAGCGTCGAGTATTCTTTCTTTTTCGCGGTAAACCGGAAGTTGATGAGGATCCATGGGCTTAGTGTAGCGGTTTTCTGACTTCCTTACCACCCAGGGTGGATTGTGCTTCGAGTTTTTCACCGGCTTCCCACGAGCCATCCTTGAGCTTTATCCAAGACCACCCACTGCCTTGAGGTAAGGCCATTTGCCGGCCGTGATCGTTTTTTAACAGGATCAGGGGACCAGCTATCGTTTGTTCCGTCCAAGTTTCAAGCTTATGACCTGGGCCAGATTCGACCCAAAGAGGGCCATCGGCCTGACGTTGCCAAGTTTGGCGCCCCGATTTGGAGAGTAAATGATCAGCCACAACCGTATAAGGATCGGGAAGTGGGATTGCTTTTTTGTGATTTTTTGGCGATTTGAGCCCTGCGATTTCATGCGAAAGGTCTAAAAGCAAGGGAACGTCGTACCAGACTTTAACAAGTTTACCATCTGAAAGCAGAAGGATACATGGACGATCGGGGGCTAAGCCAAAAACTGCGACTTCTGCAGGGTTGCATAAGCGAACAGGCACAAGAAATTGGGGTAGAACTTTCCACCAGGAAGGAAAACTCCGTTGTGCTGTGATCCACTGGTCTCGAAAGGCCCGAGGAGTATCGGAAGGAAGCCACACCCCAAGAAGCGGTAATGAATCGACGTCCGCTTGCTTGAGGCCCGGGTCAAGGCCGTCAAACCAACTAAGGGCGGACGCTGGGACAAGAAAATTGCTCATAAAAAGCAAAAGGCTTACAATGAGAAAAAAATAACTACGAACGATTCTTGTTATAACCCGAGGAGACGCTTGATATTGGCGGTTAAGGTGTCGGGCATAATAGGTTTGGTCCAATAATCGTCAACTCCCACAGATTTGGCCCGGTTGATGGTAGTTGCATCATTCAAGGCCGAAAGAACAGCAATTTTGATCGAGGCATATTGGGGCTGAGCTTTAACCTTTTCGGCAAACTCCAGACCATCCATTTCGGGCATCATGATATCGAGAAGAATCAAATCAGGTTTGCTGGTTTCTAAGACCTTCAAGGCCTCGACACCGTTGTGCGCGCTTTGTAGATCCCAATCAAACGCTTTGTTCTTTAAAATGAGCTTAAGCATCATGTTGAGGTTTTTGTCATCTTCTACGATGAGAATCTTGGTTGCCATAGGTGCGCTCTCCCTTCTCGGTATTCTTCTCAAATTTCATCCAAGAGCATGTTTATGTCAAGGGAATCTTTCGGGCCTTGACAGACACTGACTCAGGTATTACCTTAAGCTCATGAGTTCAAAACCTGCCAAACCGGTGTTATTTCTCCTCCTTCTTCTCCCTCAATTTCTCTGAAGGAAGAGTGCAGGTTGAAAAAGGCCATTCTTCCCTGGAAGAATGGCCTTTTTTTTTTAACCACGAAATATCACGTTTGCGACAAAAGGAGGACCTATGTTCGCTGTTCAGCCTTCGAGTGTAAAACACCTAAGAAAGTCCCTTTTTCTCCTTCAGCTTTTGAGTGTTGAAGTAAATTTCTCATTTTGACCTAAATTTCCTGAGGTCGAACCACCGTATCAAGAGGAGTATATAATGATTCAGCAACCTTCAACAAAGTATAAACCTTTTCCTGTTATAGGGTTGAAAGACAGAAAATGGCCTGATCAAGTCATACAAAAAGCGCCGGTGTGGTGCAGTTCCGACTTGCGTGATGGTAATCAAGCCTTAATCGAGCCAATGAATAGTGAGAAGAAAAAGGCATTATTTCAGAAACTGGTCGCGATAGGGTTCAAAGAAATCGAAGTAGCTTTTCCGTCGGCGAGTCAAACAGATTTTCAATTTGTGCGAGATTTGATTGAGGAACACCTGATCCCCGAGGATGTCTGGATTCAGGTTTTGGTTCAGGCACGCGAAGACTTGATCCCCAGGACTTTTGAAGCGGTAAAAGGGGCAAAAAAGGTCATTGTCCATTTCTATAATGCCACCTCACCGATTTTTCGAGATGTGGTGTTTAAGACAGACCAACCTGGTTCGGTGAAGCTGGCAGTCAAAGCCGCAACAATGATTGCCGAGCACGCTGCCGCTAGGCCAGAAACTGAATGGCGTTTTGAATATTCACCCGAGACCTTTAGTTCAACTGAGCTGGACTATGCTTTAGAGATTTCGAGTGCTGTGATTGGTGTCTGGAAACCCACGCCTCAAAAAAAGATGATTTTGAATCTTCCTGCCACGATTGAACATTCTACTCCCAATATTTATGCGGATCAGATTGAATGGATGCATCGCCACTTGCCCTCACGCGATAGCATTATCCTGAGCTTGCACACTCACAACGATCGGGGTTGTGCCGTGGCCGCCACAGAGTTAGGGCTGATGGCTGGTGGTGACCGTGTTGAGGGCTGTTTGTTCGGTAACGGGGAACGAACCGGAAATGTGGATATTGTAACGATGGCCTTAAATCTTTACACACAGGGTATTAATCCTGGGCTCAGCTTTGATGACATTGATGATATTCGTCGTGTTTACGAAGAGGCGACCCAATTACCTGTTCATCCACGGCACCCCTATGCTGGGGACTTGGTATTTACGGCCTTTTCAGGCTCACATCAAGATGCCATCAAAAAAGGGTTTACAGCTCAAGAAGGGCGGGCTTTCTGGAACGTACCTTACTTGCCTGTTGATCCTAAAGATTTGGGTCGCTCCTACGATGCTGTAATTCGTGTCAACAGCCAATCGGGCAAAGGCGGAATTAGCTATTTAATTGAAAAAGAATATGACTTGGTTTTGCCCCGTCGACTGCAAATTGAATTCAGCCAAGTTATTCAAAAGTTTTCAGATACAACGGGCAAAGAGGTCACGGCAGAACAGATTTGGAAGATTTTTGATACCGAGTACTTGTCAAAGAACTCACCGTATCGCTATGTCGCGCATCATCTTTCTGATGACCCAGTCGAACCAGATAATGTTCGCCTTACTCTCGAAGCCGAGCACAAGGGAACCTTAAAAAACTTGCATGGCAAAGGGGAAGGGCCTATTGAAGCGGTCATCTCTGCGTTGCCCGAAAATTTAAAAGTCATGGACTACCATGAACATTCTTTAGGAGAAGGAACAACGGCAAAAGCTGTCAGTTATATTGAACTGCGCAAAGACGACGGACCGACGTTGTTTGGGGTTGGAATTGACCGTAATATCATTACGGCTTCGATTAAGGCGGTCTTTTCGGCGCTTAACCGCTCTTTGACTTGATAAGAAAAAGACGAATTTTAGGTAGACAAATTTCAGGTCGGCAGAGTCTTCATTGATCACGAGGCCGACCTGATTTTTTAGCTTAAACAGACACCTTCTAAATCAACACCGTTTCGCTTGGTAATTTTCACCTTTACTAATTCCCCCGAAGCTAAAGTGCGCCCTTGGACGACAATCAGACCATCAACTTCTTGGGCTTGAAGAAAGGATCGTCCTAGGGCCATCGCCGAACCCTGAATGGGCTCCTCGATAAGCACATCAAGTTCTCTTCCCACCCAGCGTTCAAGCCGTTGCGCGGTGATTTCATTTTGTCGTTCTTCGAACTGCGCTTTTCTTTGGTCGGCAACAGGACGAAAGAGTTCAAAGGCATCTTCGGTTTGCATACGGTACGCAGGGGTACCCTCTTCTCGCGAATACGTGAAGACTCCCACCCAATCGAGCTTTGCTTGTTCTTGAAACCTTAAAAGGGCTTCAAAATCATCCTTACGTTCCCCAGGGAACCCTACAATAAACGTTGAGCGAACCACGGCATCCGGTACTCTGGTGCGAATACTGTCAACCAAGTCGCGATACTGCTCTTCACTCCCTTTTCTTCCCATCAACTTAAGCATACGAGCCGAGGCGTGTTGGAATGGTAGGTCAAAATAGGGCAAAAGCCTGTGATCCTGCTTGGCGTAGTCCACCACATAATCAGGAAAACGGTCGGGGTACAGGTATAACAATCGTAACCAAAACTTATCCGGTCGATCGAGAATTTTATCAAGCAAGCGCCGAAAATCCTCCTGCCCTCGGTCGAGCCCAAAACTGGCAAGGTCTTGAGCGATTAAGTTAATCTCCTTAACTCCTGAAGCCAAAAGACCAGAGATTTCCTCGGTCACATCTTCGAGGGTTCGCGACGACAGCGTGCCTCGAAAATGGGGGATTGCACAAAAGGTGCAAGCATTAGAACAGCCTTCGGATATTTTTACATAGACACTATTTTTAAGAGAGAGAAACTTCTCTCTACGAGGGGCCTTCTTCATATTAGGGGGAAAGTAGGTTGGTTTTTCTCCACCAAGGACGCGGTCAACAATTTCAACTACCTTTTGGGGGTCCCGATTCCCAAAAACACCATCGGCTTCGGGTATCATATCCAAGAGGTCTTTTCCGTAGCGTTCCGCCATACAGCCAGTTAGAAGAATGCGGGCATCAGGACGTGCTTGCCGTAAACTAAAAAAGGTATCGATCGATTCTTTCTTTGCGGATTCAATAAAGGTACAAGTATTTACAAGAATCAGTTGTGCGTCTTGAGCACTATCATGCGCTGTCCAGCCTTTGGCGGTTAGCGCGGAAATCAAATACTCGGCATCTACTTGATTTTTAAAGCAACCGAGATTCTCTACATAAAACGTAAAAGGTTTTGCCATCAGCGCACTTTAGCATGCCTCTTATCTGACTTCAAGAGTCAGCTTGTCAGAGGATTGGAAACACCCCGGTATTCTTTCATTTTCTTTCTTAAAAAAACCAGCTATACTTCGACGTATGGTGAGCCTTTCATCGCGGTTTCGAATTTGGGTTTTGCGATTCCTTTTTGTCTCAGGACTTCTTGCTGGGTCAGTGTTTGTTGATATGACCGCCGAACCAGAAGCACCGGCTCCATTGCCAACGCAACCGGCACCACCTCAACTTCAACCGTGGAACACCTTAGCTCAGATCCTCTCTGAAAAAAAACTCACCTGGGGTTCTTCAGCTTATTTAGTATTGACGGCTAACGGGACGCTGGCTAGCGACAATACGCCTGGCTATTGCTTTGCCATCCTAAAACGGCTTGGTTGGGTCGTTCCAGTTACGCCTGCCCGGTTACCCAACGACAAAATTTCTGTAGCTGACTTTTGTTTTTTGTTAACCCAAGCCTTTCGTTGGGAAGGGGGTTGGTGGTATAGCTGGTTTCCTGGCCCGGGAACGGCCTTTCGAGAATTGCTGTGGGCGGGCTTTTTACCCCCAGCGGCAGATCCCGATGACACCCTTTCTGGGGCGCAAGCCGCCAACCTTCTACGTCAAGTTTTGGTCTATCAGCGACAACGGGGAGCTTTATGAAGCAAAACCTCTCTTGGGTACAAAAGTTTATCATTTACTTTTTCCTTCAAATCCTCCTCGCTGTTCCTGCCTGGGCCTTTCGTGCCGATCTTCAATGGGGTAACACCTCGATTCTCACCCATGTGAATGCCCAAGACTGGACCTATTTGCAAGACTCCCAGGCACGCCTGACTGTACGCCTTCCATTTGGCAATAACGCTGGTTTAGAAGCTCAGGGTGTAGCCGCTTGGGGAATCACTCAAGAAAACCCCGTGCTTTCTACGCTTTTACCCAACCCGTCAGCGACCGCCGATCTTGTAACTTTTGTATTGTGGGGTGAACAAAACACCTCTTCTGGCACTTGGTTCTGGAAGGTTGGGCGGTGGAAGGTAGAAGATTTGACCCATTGGCTCGTTAACACTCCTCTCAATAGTGTCCAAGTGGGGTGGGCGGGAGGCAATACCACTGTATCAGTTTTGGCCTTGTATACAGGCTGGCTCAATCGGTGGTGGAGTAACATCTTCGTTTCACAAGCGGACTATCAGGACTTAGCCCAGTTTTTTTACCAACAAAACCCTATGGTTTTTCAATATACGGCACCGAGATTCGGTGGCGGCTTAACAATCCGACAAGCTCAAATTTTTCAGCAACAAAACTTGGCGTTTCAGCTCTTTGGTCAGGTGGATTCCCGAGCAGTTAATCCGGTCAATACGGCCTATGCAACGGTAGAATTATCAGGACCTTGGAGTACTGCTTTTTCTTCAAAGGTATTTTTTAGCTTGACCGGTGCCAACACGGATTTGGGAACACTTTCAAAGGGGAACAATTGGGCTGGGCTTGCCGGCGCCAATTTATCGTACCAAATGACCCCGCGGTTGGCACTGAAAGCTCAATCATTGTGGCCACTGGGGTTTACTCCCTCTTTTGGTCCGTTGGCGCTATCCCCCCAAAGTCCCTCCGAGACTTTGCCTCTGCTGTCGTTGATGTACACAGGAACTGTCAGCTTGTCGTTAGAAAGTCGCCCCCAGCCACATACCTTTCTCGATTTTAAAACAGCCTTTTTATTTCAATCTGGTGCAGCAAATCAGAATTCAGTTTCAACACCGTTCTTTACACCAACTCTACCGAATTTGAACCCTGCCGAAGGCGCCGGGTATCTTGGAACGGAGTTTCAAGTCGCTGCCGTTTGGAACCCCACGAGCGAATGGAGTCTTAAAGGCGAATACTCAGTGTTATCTCCGGCAGACGGCGCTTTTACAGACAATCACCTCATGTCCCTACTTGGGGTAAACCTAGAGTTGGAGATGTAGCATGTTCCCAGCAAAAGTTCAGCCACAAATTGCCCAAGTTTTGTGTTTCATGGCGTTGTTTGTTGTGGGAGCCCTACCTGTGCAGGCTCAAACAACGACACTCGCAGAAGCTTTGCCAGTTGTTAGCCAATTATCAGGTTCAGCAGGTATCCTTTTGCCTGGTAAGGCTTGGCAGAATATTCAAATCGGTCAGACGTTACCAGTAGGTAGTCAAATTCTCACGAGTGTATCAGGGCTACAGCTGAGCTTCTTAAAAACGAAAATAGCACTTTCGCCTTTTTGCCATCTTATTATAAAGGGGAGAAAAGCAGGTAAGGAAAGCCTACTTCTTGTCGTACAAGCTGGCCAAGTTTTTCTGACTGGCAACCCTAAGCAAGTGTCCATACTTTTTTCTGATACCTCTGAGCAACCTCAGAACAGGCTACAACCTCAAACAGACAATTTTGCACAAACTTACCGAGTTTTATCGCCTTGGATGGGTTTATGAGGTCGGATGGGGTCATGGGTCTGGGAATAACTCTCGGAAAGTCTGATTTTTTACAGTGGGTGGACACTCTCTTTCAAGGTGCAGGACTCTCGGCTGACCTTGCGTCCAAGGTGGCTGACCTTTACTGGCGAGCCACAAGTCGTGGCGTTGGTCATCACGATATTTCGTATCTTCCACAGCGATTAGACTGGCTGACCTCAGGCAAGATCAATTCCTTATGGAATCCTACACTTGTTCAGCAGACGCCTTCGGTTGAAATCTGGGATGTCGGGGGCGCCCTCGGTGAGGCTTCTTGCCATTTCGCGTTAGAACGATCCCTTACCTTGGCCTCGAAAACGGGTCTCGGTTACGCTGGAGTAAGACACAGTAATCATTTTCTTGCAGCTTGGCCCTATGTGGAAATCGGTGCTGAACGGGGATTCTTTACGCTAGTTTGGTCAAACACCGATGCGGGAATGGCTCTACCGGGCGGAACCACCAGGGTTATAGGAAATAACCCCTTAGGTTTTGGGTTTCCCCGCGAAGAGGGGTATTGGCTTGGCTCCGATTTCTGTCTGGCCTATTCGTCGCTAGGCAACCTCAACGAGCTACGCCAGAATAAGCAAAGCATTCCTTTACACTGGGGGCATTCTGCCCAAGGCTTGCCAGCGCAAACTCCCGACGAGTTATGGAACGGAGGAATTGACCCTATTGGCGGTGTTAAAGGCCTCTCTTTGGCCCTTTTAGGCGAATTGCTTACAGGCCTTTTAGCGGGTGGCGACACTCTCGATGACGTAAAACCACCGGCCGGCTGGAATACTCATAACCAAATGGTTTTAACCTGGGATCTGTCCCAGTTGGGTGGTCTATCAGCGGCTCAGGCCAGGGCTCAGAGGTTTTATGAACGCTTACACAACTTAGGTTTACAGCGTGTCCCCGGTGACCGTAGCCAACAAGCCCAGCATAAGGCGCAAAAAGAAGGACTTTACCTTTCTCCGCAATTGGTGCAACAGTTACAAGACTGGGCCAAAAAGCTCAACGTCTCGTTAGCAGTTGGGCTCTAAGCAAGAATTCAAAATACTCTGATCGTCAAGATCGAATAACGAACTGACAGAATCCTGCGCATGGATTCGCCTCACGGTTTCAGCAAACAGCGGAGCCACAGATACCGTCTGGAATAACGGATGCCCAACAATATAGGGGTTATCCACACTGTCGGTTGTGATGATTTTTTCGTATCCAGCTTGTTCCAAACGGGTTACCCCTTCTGGTCGAATTAAGTTATGACTAAGAAAAGCAATAAGTTTTCTGGCTCCTCGATCTTTAAGGCCACGGGCTAGGTCAGCCAGGGTGCCTCCCGAGATGGTAAAATCATCGGTGACCAAACAGTCTCGACCTGAGACATCACCCATAATTTCTAAGACTTCTGCTTTTTCGTCATGTCCCCGGCGAATTTTTTCGCCTACAGCCATAGGAAACCCCAATGCTTCAGCATATCTACGGGTTTGCTTTAAAAAGCCGAGATCGGGACTGACTAAAACTGGTGCTTCTAACGCTAAACGCCGTATGTAGGCTTGTAGAACAGGCTGAGCATAGAGGTGATCAACCGGTCGTTTGAAAAAACCCTGGATTTGAGGGCTATGCAAATCAAGACAGACAACACGGTCAGCTCCCGCGAGCTCAATGGACTCAGCACAAACCCTGGCGCGGATCGAAACGCGAGGCTCGTCTTTTTTATCCCCCTTGGCGTAGCCAAAGTAGGGGAGAATGGCAGTAACCGACTTGGCACTAGCTCGTTTAAAAGCATCCAGCCAAAACAAAATCTCGGTAAACTCTTCGTTGGGGCGTAAGGCGATGGGTTGAATCAAGTATACATTTTTTTCTCTGACGGTTTCGCCAATCCGTACAAACAGGTTCCCATCCGAAAATTGTCGAACATCGGATTTTCCTAAGGGTAGCCCGAGATACCGCGTCATTCTGGTGGCTAGGGCACCCCCAGAGCTGCCAGCGAATATGCGAATATCTTTCCAATCTTCGGCGGATTGATCCATCAAAGTACCTCTTTCTAAAAAAAGAGCCCCCGAAGGGGCTTTTTTTCTGGTTTTATACCAAGTGTGAATAGCAGTAAACGAAATTACAGCAAATTGAACATACGAGCGACGCGCGTTACAAACCAGACGATGGTGACCGCGACAGCGCCGCCGTAGATGAAAAACCACAGTGTGATTCGATTACCCTCACGTGAGTTGGTTAAGCCAAAGATCAAGGCCACCACAAAAACAATGACAAACCCTAAGAACGCCAAGGTAATGAACAAGGCGTTAGATTCCGCTAAACCAAAAAGAGCAAACACAAAGGCTAGTACGAAGAATGCGACTAGCGTGAACAAAACGACGACGCTATTGTTGTTGTCCAAAGCTCATCTCCTTATTTTGGGGATTTTTCACCACTGTTTCTATTTTACTGGAAATCTTGGATCATGCAAGTATTGAAAGAGTTTTTACGTCAATTGTTCATCAAATGGGTCCGAAACAGCTCTTCGCCTCTTTTTAAAAGCTCAAGGGGGGTTTGGTAGGCTTCTTCGAGATTCTCGCGTGTGAACAGCTCTTTGGTTTGGCCGAGTTTTGGCGGTCTACCAGGGGCCATCAGAATCAAGTGCTCCGAAAACTTCTGCGAAAGCTCTAACTCATGAACACTGTAAAGAAACGTTCGACCGGATTCTTGGGCATACGTTCGCAGGTAATCTAATGCGGTGGCTTTTTGCCGACTTTCCAAGGCAAAAACAGGCTCGTCCATGACCACGAGTGGGGTGCCAAAGAGCAACGAAAAGACAATAATGGCCCGTTGCATTTGCCCTTTACTTAAAACCTGCACTCTTCGTGTCAAACACTCTTCAAGTTCAAATACGCGAACCAGCTCCGAAACCCAAGCCGGGCCACGACTTTTATCTTGGCTAGAAGACCAAACTGTTTCTAACAGGGTAGCCAAAGGGTCTTCACTTTCAAATTCCATATTCTGATAAACCACCGAGGCTGTGGCTTGAATTTCTTCGGGGGTGAGTTCTGATGTTGCATGGGCTTCTGAGGTTTTAGGGCCTCCCCATCGTACTTGTCCAGATTGGGGAAAAAGGCGCCCTGCTGCTAACAAAAGAAACGTCGACTTTCCCGTTCCATTTCTTCCTACCAGCGAAGTGGTTCCTGACGGGACAGAAAAGGACCAATTCTTCGCCACGAGAGGTCCTTCTTCAAAGGCAAAATTGACCTGCTCAAAACTTAGCGTAAATCGGTTCAGCGTCGTCAAGATTTAGCCTTGGGCAGGTGTTGTAAGTAGTCCATTTGCTGATACATAACTTTGGCCAGGCCAAAACCGCCCTCTTTCGACATATTCTTTGCGTATTGATCATAGAGCATATCTTCAAAAATGCTTTGTCCTTGCGATCGTTTTAACAGGTCGTTGGAATGGTCAACAGTCTTTCGCATAGCATCCAACATCTGCTTGATAAAGATGGACTGAAAGTCTTCACAGGCTTTGTAAAGCTTAGAGTCTTTATTGACTTTCACCTTCGAGAAGCCCGGTCCGTCAGGTGGCGGAACCTGGTACTTTGTGGTATCGAGGGGAAATTTGGTGCCTTCTGTTGGTATCATACTATTCCTATCGACATCGCACTTGCTCACCTTAACCCGAAGTCACCACCAACCGACCGTACAAGGCCCCCGCTTGATTGATGGCCTTGAGAACCGCAATTAGTTGGTCGGTGGTCAAGCCTAACTGTTGCAACGTCGAAACAAGATCTTGCACCGTCGCAACATTGGGTAAAGAGAACTGTTCCGAGGTTTTAGTGCCACCCCAATCCGTGTTTTGATTTTGTTTGCCTATCGAGACTTTAGCGCCCTTAATCGACACAGCAACGCTGGCAATTCGGACATTTTGTCCTGAAACGACAATTCCTGTTGACTGATTGATGACGACTTCGTTTGACAAGCTTGGTGTGACCAAAATCCCGTTGATTTGAGACAATAACGCAACCGGCGAGGTTTTGGCTGGCACCGTCAGTTGAATATGTCCTGGGTCAGGAACTTCTACCCCCACCTCGGGTAGTGCTTTGCGGATTCCAGTGGCAACGGCCTCTGCTGTCGTAAAATCTTGGTCATTCACCAAGAGTGTAATTTTTCCGCCCGAGACAAAAGTCGCATTAACCGCTTTTTCGGCAATCGCGCCTCCCGGGATCGTCAAAACAGTCGCTCCTGACGAAGCATTCCCTGAAAGCACGCTAGGGAGGGTTCCCTGAGCAACAGCGTAGACTTGGCCATTGGCAGCCAAAAGCGGTGTTTGGAGTAAAACTCCCCCTTGAAGATTTTTGGCATCACCCAGACTGGCAACGTGAATATTCAGGGTATCCCCCGGATTCACATACGGCTCCAAGAGGCAGGTCACTGCGACTACCGCTGTATTGCGGCTTTTAACATCATTTCGGGGAATAGCTAAGCCTAAATTGTTCACCAAACTTGCCAAAGCATATTTGAGCATAGGGTTACTGGCACTATCGCCTTGTCCGTTCAAACCAGTGACCAGCCCAAGGCCCGTCAATTGGTTGTCACGAAGACCTTCGACGTGAACGAGGTCTTTGATTGGAACCTGCCAACTGGGGGTAGGAGTCGGAACAGCCTGCGCGTAGGCTTGTAACGAGAGCAAGGCAAAGAGCACCCTTACGATCCAACTATTTTTCATGGTTCTAACTCCTTTACGGCCATAAAACACGAACAAGGTTTTTTCCATCGACTACCCCATGAAATTCTTGTCCCGTGGTACTAAGAACCTTTACTTGACAACCTTCTGTTCCACTTTCAAGCGCCGTGCCAGGCAAATCGACTTCTATTGAACCGTGAACAATTTTCAACATCACGACCTCACCCCGGTTCACGGGCTTTTCTTCTTTGATATTTTGTTCGGGAATCAAAATATCACCAGGAGACAGGTCCCGTAACGCGCGAAGTTTAACACCCTGAGCAAAACGCCAGGCCTTGGGTGTTAAAAAGCGCCAGGGTAAATGATCCACGGACCGCCATTGCCACGTCCAGTCCCAAGAACGGATGAGTGTCCCTTGAGGGCGGGCATCCAACATCACCGCGATCGGAATCTGTGATTGCACCTTCAGGTCTATGGTATGAAGGTCAAAGGTACGGCTAGTATCCGAGGTAGACTTTGTCTCGTCCGAGGAATGATAGGTGAGTTGTACCCGTCCCATCAAACATCCCTTTCGCCACGAAGCCTGAATCAAGTGAAATTTCGGGTAGGCAGGTAAGGTCTGGTTCTGTGCTTGATCTGGCAAGTGAATCGAGAGGATTTCAAGTTCTCTTCCTTGGGGAGGATCTTGCTCCTCTGATTTTTGTACGCGCAGAAATCGAATTAAACTTTCGAAGAAAAACCTATTCTGTGCAGGAATCTTAGGTGGTAAAAATGTAAACCCTTCGCCAACGAGAATTGCGTTGGCAGGCGGCGTCCAATCTTGAAGAAATTTCTCGAGCGGTATCCAAGCAGGGTACTCATAAGCGGGCAAGGTCTGCCAACTTGATGGAACCTGTGCCGAAGAAGAGTCTTGTGCTTGAAACAAAGCGGACGGCTGAGGCCACGTTTGAGAATCAGGGAGTTCCCTTAACCGCCATGTTAAGGCGCCCAAGGGTTCGGCAACAAAAAGAAGGCTACTTGCAACTCCCAGGGTCGTCAGCACAAATAATTTCAACCCACGCATTTGACCCAACATCAGGCTAGATCCCAGACCTGTTGTGGCTTACCGTTTAAGGTTAGCAGCAATGCCCAGCATCGTGTCACTGGTCTGAATCGCTTTGGAATTAAACTCGTAGGCCCTTTGTGCCACAATCATATTCACCATTTCTTGAACCACAGACACATTCGACATTTCCAAGAAACGTTGTTGGATTTTTCCCATGCCGTCAAAACCAGGACGTCCCCCAATTGCAGGTCCAGAAGCATTGGTCGGTTTAAGGATGTTTTCACCAGTAGCACTTAGACCAGCGGGGTTGGGGAAGCGGTAGATTTCCATCTGAGCTACCTGCTGGGGTTCATTCTCACCGGGCATGAGTACGGTGACGCGCCCATCCTGAGATACAGAAACGCTATCGTGAACAAAGTTCTGTGGAAAAATTACTTCCGGCATCACTTTGTAGCCTTGGCTAGTTACCAGCTGACCTGTGGAATCAATCTTGAACGATCCATCTCGGGTGTAACCGTAACTGCCATCAAGAGTCAGAACACGAAAAAAACCTTCTCCTTCAAGCGCCATGTCACTCACGTTTCCTGTCGCTTGAAGAGGCCCTTGAGTAAAGATTTTTTGAGTAGCGGCCGCCTTAACACCGGAGCCAACCTGAGTAGGGGTCGGAACTACGGTATCCTCGGTAGCTGGCGTACCGGCAATTTTTATGGTCTGATATAAAAGGTCTTCGAACTCGGCACGGTTTTGTTTGAAACCCGTGGTGTTGACGTTAGCCAAGTTGTTGGCAATGGTATCTATATTAAACTGTTGGCCTGTCATACCCGAGGCCGCTGTCCACAACGAACGCATCATTTTTTTGCTCCTAAGAGGAAGGGGTTAGGGTCAGCGGTAAACGGCCGCGTCATTGATCAAACGTCCCATCAAATTGTCTGTTGTCTGAATCATTTTGGAGTTGGTTTCGTATGCACGGTTAACTTCAATCATTTGCACCATCTCTTGCACGGGGTTCACGTTTGAACCTTCGACAAAACCTTGCCGTACGGCAGGCCTTTCCTTCAACGGAATATCCTCGGCCTTGCCTGAATATTCGGTAGTTTTCCACAGCGATTCCCCTTGTTTTGCGAGGTATCGGGTCCGAGGAAAATTGACAATTTTTAAACTGTCCAAAAGCTTGGTGTTCTTCCATTCATTTTCGTCCATCGAAACCAGACGGTGAGGGTTCCCTTGATAATCGGAGTTAACCCAGACGCGGCCTTCGGGATCAATTGTGAAGTTATTCTCTTTTACCCGAATCGGACCATGTTCACCCATGACAGGATAACCATCATGAGTCTCGAGATAGCCCTCTTTGCCTAAAACAAAGGCTCCATTTCTTGTATACCGTTCCCCTTCGGGCGTTTTGACAACAAAAAAACCTTTGTTCTCTAAAGCCAAATCAAAGGGGTTCGCGGTTTGTTTCAGAGGCCCCTGGGTGAATACTGTATAAAATTCATTTTGTTCCACGCCCATACCGAGCTTTCCCACAATCGGAGAAGTGTCGGCGGAACCAAAGGGAAACTTATACACCCCGTCATCATCGGTACGGCGAATCAACAGCGAGGGAAACGCTTTTTGAATGGCATCATCTCGCTTGTAGCCGTTAAGATCCACATTCGCCAAATTGTTTGCCACCGCGTCCATCCGCCATTGCTGAGCGATCATTCCGCTGGCACTGATAAATAGTCCACGTTCCATACCTTGTGTATCGGCGAAGGTGAAAAGAAGTTGAGATCCGTTTAAGCTTCTGGTGCGTTTACTAGCTCTGTTATCCCCAGATGCTGCTTGACTCGTTCCAAAATTTCTTCTCGTCGTACGGGCTTGGTCATGTAGTCGTTCGCGCCACAGCTCAAACCGCGTTGAATGTCTTCGACACTACTTTTTGCTGTCAGTAAGATGATGGGCAGGGTAAGAGGAGAGTGAAACTCGCGCACCTTGTGGCAGACCTCATACCCTGACATGCCCGGCATCATGATGTCGAGGATCATTAAGTCAATGGGCTGCTTTTGCATAAGCTCTAATGCCTCAAAGCCATTCCTAGCCTCAAGAAGAGAAAAACCGGTGGGTTTAAGAAAATTTCTCAATAAAATGATATTCACTGGCTCATCGTCTACCAGCAAGAGGGTTTTTTGCGCCCCCCCTTCGTCGGTCATTGCCGGGGGAGGTACAAGGGTTCGAGAAGAGGCAAAGCTCTTTGCCCAACTCCCCACGGGAATATATTGATTTTTTGTGGCCTCTGGCATTTCTTGGGGATTTAGTGAGGTAAGCTCAGCGGCAGCCCAAGGTAGCGTAAAGGTGACTGTTGTCCCTTTTTCTTCTTCTGAAGTTAACGAAATACTGCCATTCATCTGCTGAACGATCTCTCGACAGAGAGCCAAACCCAAACCTAAACCGGCTTTTGTCCGCGTTTCGGCGTCTTCGCCCTGATGAAATGACTCAAACAGGAGGGCTTGCTTTGTTTTGGGTATGCCCTTACCTGTATCGATGACATGAATAGCTGCCCGGGAAGGTAACCTCGTCGCCTCAAGGCGAACTGTACCGGCTTCTGTATGTTTGATGGCGTTTTCGACAAGTTGGTAGATGAGCTGTTGAATCAACACCAAGTCGCCATAAACAGGAGGAAAGTCCTCGCTCACCGCGTTAACCACCGGTACTGCGTCATTCTGGTGAAAGTAGGGCATAAGAAAGTCTATGGCCGCTTTCAAGGGAACCGGCGTGAGGTTAACAGAAACCCTGCAGCGTTTTAAGTCTGAAAAATCCAAAATTTTTGTTACCATTTCTAAAAGCCTTTGGGATACTTGATTCAGCAGACCGACATGGTATTTCTGCACGGGAGTTAGGGAACCTTTGTCCTCTTTTTCTAGAGTATCCGCAATGCCGAGCATACCGTACAGAGGTGTTCGTAATTCGTGAGATACTCGGGCCAAAAACTCATCTTTTAGCTTGCCCACCGCCAACTGTTCTTTGACTTGGCGTTCAATGATGTGGTAATCATCGGCAAGCTGGCGCGACAGCAAGAAACTTTGAAACAACATGAACACCAAAAGAAGCTTGTCCAGGATATAGCCCGTTGAGACTAAGTTCTCTAAATACAAAAGGTCGTTCACTGTTCCTATCGCCAAAATCAAAATTCCTGACATGACAATCCAAGAACCGCGATGTCGCCGACGCGCCCCCCGCAAAGGAACCACAAAAAAGATCACCACAACACCCAACAATGGAATTTCATAGAAGGGAAACAAATAGGCAAAAGTTTCTAGGGGTAAAAAGATGTTCAGCCCAGCAAAGAGCGCCGTATAACCCAAAAAGGGCAAAATAATCCTGTTGGGCCACAAAGACCGATACAAACTTCGCAAGTACAATGAGACAAAAATGACGCCTAAAAACACCGCCAAATACTCGAGCTTTGACCAAACCACAAAGGGAATTTGAGGAAAAATCTCGGCCATAAGGCGGTCACCGTTCGAAAGCCCTCGCCACGTGATACAAAAGCTGAACAAAGACAACCAGAGGTGTGACCATTTGTAGGGTTGTAAAAAGAAAACAAATAATTGGAGTAGCCCCAAGGACAAAAGAGCCCCCGAGACAGCCATTGCCAGCGAATGGTTGAGATCATACTGAGCCAACAGGGTTTGTTGGGGACCAAGCACAAAGGGCCGGCGAAACCCCCCGTACATATCTGACTCGTTGACAATATTGATAAGAATCTCGACCTGAGAAGCTTTTGCGGTAAACGGGACAACCCGTGGCCTAAGGGCATCACGGTAGCGCCGGGGGTCTTGTGAAGGATTTCCCATCTGCAGAGCTTTTTGGCCATTGATATACAGGGTATAAGCGCAGTGTATGTTGGGGACTCTCAGCAACCAATGGCTTACCGAGGTTGGGAGCTTAAGTTGCAAACGAAAAGTGGCCGAGCCTAAAGCCGGATAAGGTTGTGGTAAAGTA
The DNA here is from genome assembly GCA_021781625.1 of bacterium. Next base: position 7,620 of record JAJXWL010000005.1, on the reverse strand, counting down.
TTCCAAAAGCGAGGCATCGGGACTGACCGTCCTGGTCCCACTGCTCCGATTTCGGAGGGTGTGATCAACTTTGACCACCACATTTCCCACGTTCCGTTCAAGGCCACCTGCGGATGCGACGAAAAGTTCCACGAACTTAAATTCATAAGTCCCTCTTGGGTAGGAAGCTCTGGTGCACCACAAGAAGTCACCAAAAGGCCGCTCACCAAGAGTAGAACGCCTACCATTACGGTACGCGAAAAACTTCTCATTTCTCCAGTATAGACACTGCAGCCCGATTCCTCAAGCTTATTTTTTTGGGGGGTTGACCCAAGTTCCTCAAAAACGGTATGAAATAGCCGTATGTGCCGGTGTAGCTCAGTGGTAGAGCAACGCTCTCGTAAAGCGTAGGTCGTCGGTCCAATTCCGACCACCGGCTAGACAATAAGGGGCTTTTAAAGGACTTTAGGGTACTTTAAGCCCCTTTTATTTTGCCCTAAAAACACCAAAATTGGATTCTGGCACACGGTTTATGGTACACTTGTGGTACACTTTTGCTTGACGCGCACCTACGCTCGGTTTTAAATCTAGGTCGTGGAGTACAACGAACAAGACGTTTGGGCGAAACGTCGGCCAAATTCGCCCTATTGGTACGTCACGGTCCCAGGCCGTGGCAAGCTTTTTATATCGTCTGGACAAACTGACAGACGCCGGGCGATTCAGTGGGCCCTCGCGCAATCGCGTGGCCTCGCAATCACAGATCAATCGTTTGCCGATTTTACCAAGGACTTTTTCATCCCAGGGCAATGTCGATACCTCGCCATGTACGAAGGATTCGGCCACCAGGCTACCGATAAACACTGGGCCGGACAGCGGCAAATCCTGACCGCATACCTTTGGCCAAAATGGGGACGGTACAACCTCAACGCTATCGCACCGGGGGAGTTTACGGTCTGGTTGTCCAGGCTTAGAACTATTCGAGACGACAAACCCATGTCGTCAGCACAGCGAAAGAAGGTCCAGCAAGCCATGTCCGCGATACTCAACCACGCTGTCATGGAGGGAGGCCTAGCAGCCAATCAACTGGCGATAGTCCCCAAGGTCGTCGTCCGCACTGAGGAGCGCAAAATCTTTGACCCTGGCGAACTCAAGAGGCTTTTCCCGGCTGACGTGGCCGCGCTCAAAACTATCTGGGGATCCCTCGAGATGGCGATGGCAATGCTGATCGTGCGCGATGCGGGGCTCAGACCTTCGGAGCTTGTCGCGTTGCGCTGGGAACATTGGCGCCCAAAGTATAAGGGTTTTATCGTCCACCCGCGAAAGACGGCGCACAAAGGCGCAAAAATAAAGGCAGCGTTGGTGTCGGACTTCACCGCAAAGCTGATCGCGGACTACGCTCCCGACCTGGGCAACGTCTCGTCGTGGTCCCGCGTCGATACCCTGGGAAAACAGTTCTGCAGGTTAGCGGAAGCAGTTGTCCCGCTTGGGGGACGGACGCTTTACTGCCTAAGGCATACCGCTAACACAAGGCTCCTGACAGCCGTTGGGGATGAGGCGGCAAAACTAGTAATGGGACACACGACTGACGCCATGACGGCACACTATGACCACCCTGACGACGTGGCAATCATGGAGCGAGCGCGGAAGCTTGTAAAATAATGACGCAAGCCCCAGAGCGGGGCTTTTTTTTGTAAAGAATTAGAATTTGCTGTCAGAGTTTACGAAATTGACATAACTCTGGATAATGGGTGAAAGCTGGGCGCTTTCGAAACTGTATATCTCAGCCTCGCTTGTGAAGAGTTTCGATTGATCGTAAAGATTGTAAAAAGTAAACCTAACAGAATCCTGTTTCATCTCCATAGTAAACGAGAAATAAGCCACTTCTGATTGGGCTCCAGCTAGGGTTAAAATAGGGTCCACAATATTGATTGCCCCATTGCCAGTGATTAACCCACCTTCCTTGTCGCTGTACTGGACGACAGATTTTGCCGAAACAAAAGTTTTTGTCATCCATTTCATGGCTTCATTGAAAAGATAATCCTTGCTCCCGCTAACAGAAACGCTTTTCTGATATAGCGGAGACGGTATTAGTGTCACGCAACCGGACAGCGCCAGAGCCAAAGGTATTAAAATAAAAAACCGTTTCACGTTGTTCTCCTTGCCTAAACCCTACTTCATGCGTCTCAGTTTTTCAATGGTAAGTTTGTTGGCAAGTGACGTAAACATTCTTGGAATCGAGAAAAAACTAATTTATACCGACCTTATTAGGGGGAAAGCTATGACCCGGCGACCTTTTGGCTTTCCACTTTTGGCTCTTCACGTTCTACAAGTTTGATTTCTTCCTCGACTTTTCTTAGGCCAATTATAGCAAGGCTCCCCAATATCTGAGACAGTTGCATCCCTGGGAACCTTTCGTCGGCTATAGCACGAATTCGTTCCTTGTATTCACCTGGAATACTTATACGCATCTGTTCGGTTGTCATTCGCGGCATAATTACCTCTTTCCATTATTATATCGGCCCAAGTGAGTCTTTTCTAGACATTTTCTTTTATTTTTCGTTTGACAAGTGAGTACACGTAAGCTATTATCCCATTCATGGAGACAAAACAAAACGCCAACGGGCGAGAACAGCAGCGAGTTTCGTTACCTATCGAAACCGCAGATAAGGTTAGGAAGTTCGCGGACAAGGAAAGCAGACCCATCTCAAATGCTTTGGCTTACCTGGTTATCCGTGGACTCGAAGTTTTAGAGAAGGAGGTTCAGAAGTGAACGAGTTAGAGCCCTTGAAAATAGACGTGACTATGGATTCCCGGGAAATCGCTGAGGTGATCGGGAAACGACATGACCATGTTGTGCGCGACATTGAACAGCAACTTGGACAGCTTGAGGGGGGTGTCCTCAGATTTGGGGACACCTACCGCAACGAGCAAAACGGCCAGGAATACAAGTGCTACAAGCTTCCCGCCCGCGAAGTCCTTATCTTGGTCAGTGGGTACAACGTCCAGCTCCGCGCCAAGATTATCGACCGCCTCAACCAACTTGAGCGCGAAAAGGCACTTGGAGATTTTCAAATCCCCAAGGACTACGCTTCCGCGCTTCGGCTTGCCGCTGACCAGCAGGAAAAGCTAGATGCCCAACAAAAACAAATTGAAGCCGACAAGCCGAAGGTGGACTTTTACAAAGCCGTCACGGGGTCAAAAGACACTATCGACATTGGCAGTGTTGCCAAGGTGCTCGCCGTGCCACGCTACGGACGCAACAATCTTTTCGATGCCTTGCGCCGCCATGGCGTCCTAATGGACAACAATCAGCCTTACCAGAAATTCATTGACGCAGGCTGTTTTCGCGTAGTCGAAGGATCGTACCGGAAAAGCGACGGATCAACGCACGTCACGCTTCAAACATTGGTCTACCAGAAAGGCGTTGAGCTTTGTCGCCGTGTTGTTGAAAAGGACCGTTCAGGGGGTGCCGCATGAAAAAGCCACAACCAAAATATACTAACAAACTAGCCCGAAAAAATTACCGCCAACAGATGCGAGCAATACGGCGGGTGGTAAGGCGTGAAAAGTTGACAGGAAAAATATGCGCTTTTTTGCGCCGCATGACTGGCCTTGCAGGGGGTGCCGCATGATCCCGAGTTTTGTAGGAATCGAAGGCCTGAACAGGGCCCTTGCTGACACTGTTTCCTATGCTATGCACATTCTTGGTGAGCCTTTCGCTGGGGTGACTTTTGAGACAAAGGCTGTCCCTGGAATCCAGACCGTTGTCATTCGGTTCGGTGCAGTAAAACGGTTCAACGAATACCTCTCATCCATTACCGACGAAGAAAAGAAAAGCGGGTTCTCTTACGACCAAGCGGAATCGATCGGCGTAAAAATTCTTAACTTTGCTAAAAATCGGCTTGTTGGAGGTGGTGGTTTTTTAGAGGACGATGAACCCGAGGTATCTTGTACAGTGCTACCGATTACCGACTCAGTTTATCTATCGATCACAGCCAACGTCATCTTGGAGTCAGTATGAGCACGCTTGACCCCGCGCTCGAACAGAGGCTTGACCGCATCGATAAGGCTCTTGGCGTCCCAAAATACGTTGGAGTCTCCTACATCGCCAAAAGGTACGGCGTTTCGGAAAGCTACGTCAGAAGTCGGCAATACCTATTACCTAACTGGGGCGTCTCGGACGTTCCGGGGAAACTACTCTGGCACATCGACCTTGTTGAAGACTGGACGGAGGTCAGCCCTGAGAAGCGCCAACGTCAATGGGAACTTTTAGATTCGAGCAAAAAAAAATCCGTTCAACGGCGAATTGAACGGAAAGGAAGAACAACGTGAAATTAAATTACACCGAAAAAGGCTGTGCGTCAATACCTCTTACGAGACTGCAAGTCCAGGGCGTCTTTCTGCGATTGCAGGACGACTACCGGAGACACGTGCCCCTATTAAACCAGTACACCTACGACCCTGGAATGAGCTTTGGAGCGTTCGTGGACAAAAACCAAATCGAGATTGTCGAAGATCCAGACGACTCAGATGCGAGGTATCTCTAATGGCCATCGAGGACAATCCAGGCTGGTTGACGATCATGTTGGGCAAGCTAGGACATGGCTTACATAGCCAGAGCGGTGCAGATCGTAATGAGCCGAGCAGACTTATGCGGCGAGAAGCCCAAAGTCGTCGTGTGTCAGGTAGCGTGATAACAATTTCCGAACGCGACGGACATAAATACTATGGGGAGGTAATAGAATGACTATTTACGAACATGTTGACGAATTCTACGCGCTCCAAAACCTCATCGACGAAGCAATCGTTGACGAGGATGGCAATCCGAAGGAAATGACTGACGCTGACCGCGCAATCCTCATGGAGTTTGCTGAGGAAGTCCGCAAGAACTTTGCCGCTAAGGCTGAGCGAATCTGCCAATACCGACTAGAGCTAAACAACTATTCCGAAGCACTCAAAGACGAATCTCACCGGCTCTCTATGCGAGCCAAGAAAGCCGAGACAACCGTCAGAGCTTTGAACTACATCCTGCAGACAGCCCTAGAGCAAATTGGCACCAAAAAAATGAAGGCCGGTAATTTTGACGTAACAATCCAGAATAATCCACCAGCATTAGATATTTACGATGAGGCATTGATTCCGCCAAACCTTTTGACTGTAATCCCGGCTCGGGTAGAACCAAATAAAGCCGCGATCAAGGAAGCCCTCAAAGCTGGCGAAACAGTCCACGGCGCACGGCTGACCATTGGTCAATCGCTGAGGGTGCGGTGATGAGCAATCTCGTACCGTTATCCGAAATCCGACAGATCGCTGACGTCATGGGCAAAAGTCGCATGTTTGGCAAAACCGCCGACGAGCTCTTGCCACTAATGCTCATCGCACAAGCTGAGGGAAAACATCCCGCGATCGCCGCGCAAGAGTACGATGTGATTCAAGGGAGGCCGGCCATCAACAGCAAATCGGCGCTGGCTCGATTCCAGGCGGCTGGTGGCTCGATAGCATGGATTGAGCGAACAGACAAAAAAGCGTCTGCGACATTCAGTCATGCGCAGGGTGGCTCACTCACCGTCACCTGGACTATAGAGCGTGCCACGACTGCTGGGTTGGCAACTAAAGAAATGTGGAAAAAATACCCAGCACAAATGCTCTCGGCTCGGGTTATCGCAGAGGGAGTTCGTGCGGTTTTTCCAGCGTGCCTCTCAGGGTTGTACACAGTCGAGGAAGCTCAAGACATTCAACCTGACCAAAAACCAAAGCCTCAAAAAGCTGAGGTAATCAATGACGCCTATTGGCAGTCCAGACGAAACGACATCCGGTCAATTTTTGAGACAACCAAGGATGGAAAAAAGGTCTTTACTCCCGAGGAGATCAAAGCCTATCGCGTCGACTATGACCTAGTTCCCCGCGACGACGCTGACAAAATAGACGCCTTTGTTGAGCGCATCAAAACCGAGTCGATGTCGCGCCTCGGTGTAAGCCGGGGAGTGGCGACGATTGCTCATGCGGTTGAGGGTGACGTTGTGTCGGAGGCAGACAAGCTTGCTGACGAGGTTTTTGACCTTGATGGAGCCAGAGCGTGAAACAGCTTGTGATCCCAGCCGCAGAAATTCGCGACGGGCGTCTCATGCTTGCCGATTGGCAGATGGCCGCGATACGCGAAATGAGCGAAAAAACACACGGATTCGTGCAAGTGATCTTCAAGCCGCCGTTCCGACCGCGTAGCACAGGAGCCAAAAGCCAGTCTCACAGGATCAACGGTTTTGTAGCTCAAATTGCCCATGCAACAGGTGACGATTTCGAAGCTGTCAAAATCCGTTGTAAGCAAAAAGCCATCGCTAGGGGCTGGCCGTTTGTCACAATCGAGGAGTCAATAGGGGGTGTCATGCACGAGTATCGTGTCGCAATGAGCGAGGCTGACGCAAGCGTTGAGCAAGCGTCAATCCTGATTGAAGCCGTGGAGCAGTACGCCGCTGAGTGTGGCGTGAGGTTAGTCGAATGAAGCCAGCATTGAAGCATCCTAAGCCGCGAAAACCACGTCCCACGAAAAGCATCGTCAAAGAGCTTGATACGCTTGTATCGCTCATTGTGCGCAAACGTGATGGCCGGTGTGTGGTGTGTGGATCTACCGACAATCCTCAAGCCGGCCACTTTATCGGACGTCGGCACTATGCGGTTCGTTGGGATCTGACCAACGTTCACCAGCAATGTGCAGGGTGCAATATCGCGCATAACTCTAACCCGGTACCGTACACGCTTTTTATCCAACACGAGTATGGAGTCAAGTATCCCGAGACGCTTTGGGGCATGAGTTCTCTACCGTCCCCGCGACGCAACGAACGGCTGGCGTTGCTGGCCGAACTCAAAAAAATTTGGGAGGGAATGAATTGACTGACACAAACCACGTCATAATCATTGGGCGTCTTACACGTGACGCTGAGACGCGCTACACCACAAGCGGAACGTGTACAACCAAGGCGAGTATCGCAACCAATCGCTCGGTCAAACGTGACGACAAATGGCAAGACGAAGCAAGCTTTTTTGACGTCACAATCTGGGGCAAGATGGCCGAGGGGCTGTCAAAATATCTGACCAAAGGCACGCAAATTGCGGTTGACGGCGAACTGCGCCAAGAGCGATGGGAGAAGGACGGACAGCATCACAGCAAAGTCGTGATCGTCGCTAACAGCATCCAGCTACTCGGCGGCAAGCGTGAGGGGAATCCTGCTAGTTCGCCGAACGTGTCGCAATCAAACGAACAACCGTTCGAAGATGATATTCCATTTTAAGTAAGCCCGACCGTCACGGGTAAATGACGGAAGGAGATAGTGTGAAAAAGAAAGACTTACTTCCGTGCCCATCAGGGCACACAGAGATTTATAGCGGTTTCGCTGGTGACGAAACAATGGATTGGACAATATGTTGCCAGCATTTGGATTGTTCTTGGCAGGTTTTTGGAACGCAAGAACAATGCGAAAAGAGCTGGAAAAGTCGCTCCAATGGGGTGGTTACCAACAAGTTCAACTTGACTCGGTGACTGAGTGAGTCACGGTCGCCCTACCGACACACTGTTTCGGCGTGGTCAATGGGTATTCACGGGAGCGACGCCAGGTTGGAGTTAGTCGCCTTAAAACCGCAGGGATG
>JAJXWL010000122.1 GCA_021781625.1 bacterium | reverse complement strand
TTTTCAGGAAAATCGTGTGACAAATTGGTCAAGTGTTGCAAAAGAACAATCTTTTTTCCTAAATCCAACGTTGAAAAAATCTTTTGCCAATCGAGAAAATGTTGAGACATGAAGCGACTGGGGGGTAAGTGTTGCTGAGGGTGATAGAGCGGGTTGGCCGCAAGGTTAACCAGATGATATGGCGTTGTAACAAAACTTTCGGGGGGTAAAAGAATAGTGGCGTCTCGCTTAGAATCGGAGGCGCTAAACTTATGGGGGGTAGACAGCCAAACTGGAGGCGCCTGCATGCGGGGTGCTGTTAGACAGGAAAGGAATAAAAACACAAAACCGATGGTGGGCCCTAGAATCTTGTTCACGACCAACCAACTTTTTTCAGGATTTTCTTGGCATCTTTGCCCCACAAAAGCAAAGATGTCTGGTCCAGCTGACAAGTATTTTTCCAGATTGACCAAAATGGTTCCCTCTCCAGCGAAAGAATCTGCTGGTAGGTCTCGCTCCAAACGGGGATCTGCCTCCATCGGTTCCAATGCGCAAATAACCTAAGCATTCGAGCTTCACAGCGCTCGGAAGCTATCAGTAGTGAACCGGCTAGGGCATTTTTGGCGTCTTCCCATTCTTGGAGCGTGGGAGGATGCTCAAGGTCTTTGATCTGAAGCCTAAGAGCGAGCAAAAGTTCCTTGGCCTGCTCGGGAGACGCCGACAAAAAGGTGTGAACCCCACTAAGATCTTCAGTTTCCCACACCTGACTTCCAACGGCGTAACAAAGACCTAAGTTTTCTCTGAGGTTTTGAAATAAGCGTGAAATCATAGTTTCGGCCCAGAAGGCGCTAAATACTTGTAAAGCCATGGAGGTTGAGATCTCGGGCTTTTGTGGGTAATGCCAGCCTAGAATGACCTGAAGCATCTGAAAGTCAGAATTCTCGTAACCAACAAAAGTGCGGGGTTTGAGAACGGGAAGCAATCGTTGTTTTGCTAGGGTTTGTTCCCGAACGCCACGAAGCAGTTCAAAACGTGCTCCTACAGTTATGGGATCTAAATCGCCAGCCCAGGCAAAAATCAAGGCGTCATCACGCAGAAACTCCGCCTTCCAAGTCGTGAGATCTTCCAAAGTTAGTTGGGTTACACTAGAAACCGTCCCACCAACGGGGTGCAGTTCGGGGTGTCCGGGATGAATACGACTTAAAAATAATTCATACGAAAGCTCTTCAGGATCTTCATTGGCCGATTGAATCTCACTGAGAATTACATTCTTTTCTTTTTGAAATTCCTGCTCCGGAAAGGTAGGGAAACAACAAAGTTCAATTAGAACAAGGAGTGCTGTTTCCCACGAGGTGACTGGAACTGTACAGGTAAATCCAATCTCCGTACGGTCAGTATAGGCATTTATCTCACCACCAAGCCGCTCAATTTCACGAGCTAAAGTGGATGCCGTAAACGACCTTGTTCCTTTAAAGAGAAAGTGTTCCACAAAGTGGGCAAGGCCTTCTTTGCCCGCTGGATCTTCACGAGACCCAACAGAATAAAAAAAGCCCAAGGAAGCCACCTGGTGACCAGGCAGAACTTCCCAGAGCATTTCAGTACCGTAACGTAACGAATGACGGCCGAGCAATTCTCTTGTCAAAGAGCTCACCTTCGAGGGGCGGGCCGCTCACTCCTCTTTGACCATTCTTCCTCGGGAACATCAACAACACTCAAATTCAAGCGGCCCATTTTATCAATTTCGACAAGACGAACCTTGATTTGTTGATTTTCCTTGAGAATATCAGACACAGCATTAACACGTTCTTTTGCCAGCTTCGAAATGTGACATAATCCTTCCTTACCAGGGAGAATTTCGATAAACGCGCCAAAATCCATAAGGCGTTTTACAGTGCCTAGATAAACACTGCCAACTTCTGGATCTTCTACCATGCCTTTGATTTTCGCTTGGGCAATTTCAGCACCTTCTCGGTTTCGACTATAAATCGTGATCGTGCCATCATTATCAATGTTGACAGTAGCACCAGTTTCTTCCGAAATTGCTTTGACGTTTTTGCCGCCTGGTCCGATGATCATCCCAATCTTGTCTTGGTCGACCTTCATTTTGAGGATTTTCGGGGCATAAACAGAAATATTCGAGGCAGGTTTTTCAATGACCTTGTTCATGATTCCCAGGATATGCATTCGGCCCTCACGAGCTTGGTCCAAAGCCTGAGTCATGATTTCGCGGGTAACATTCGAAACCTTGATATCCATCTGGAACCCAGTAATACCTTTCTCAGTTCCGGCAACTTTAAAGTCCATATCACCGAGATGGTCCTCTTCACCTAGGATATCCGAAAGGACTTTCCACCGACTTCCATCGGTCACCAAGCCCATCGCAATGCCGGCAACAGGACGTTTCATCGGTACCCCAGCTGACAGCAAGGACAATGAACCACCGCAAACCGTCGCCATCGAAGAAGAACCATTCGACTCAAGAATTTCAGAGACCACACGGACCGTATAAGGAAATTCTTCGTACTTGGGCAGAACATTCTGCAAAGACCGTTGTGCTAAATGGCCATGACCAATTTCGCGACGTCCTGTGGATAAACGACCGGTTTCCCCGACTGAGAACGGCGGGAAGTTATAGTGCAACATGAATGTTGCACGCTTGTCGCCGTCAATATCGTCCATGATCTGCTCATCAAAGACCGTTCCCAAGGTCGAAATCGCTAAGGCCTGAGTTTCCCCCCGCGTAAACAAGGCGGAACCGTGGGTTCTCGGCAAAAGATCAATCTCGCAAGTAATCGGGCGAATCTGACGTGTATTACGGCCGTCGCAACGCAATTCTTTGGCCAAAATACTTTCCCGCAGAATATGTCGCTCCATGTCGTCAATCAAAGAAGGAATAAGACCAAGCTCTTCATCAGGGAGGGACGCTTTAAAATGCTCGATCACTTCTGCTCTAACGGCTTTTATCGCATCGACACGAGAAAATTTGCCCTTAACAAAACAGGCAACTTCCATTTTGGGGTAAGCATAATCCCAAACCGCTTTTTCTTGAGAAAGTTTCTTTTCTTCAAAAACCGGTAGGGGCAATTTTGCCTTTCCTGCCATAGCGACTAATTCTTTCTGAATACGGCAGAGTTCCTTAATGTACCCTTCTGCCATTTCAATAGCCGAAAGAAGCAAAGATTCAGGAACCTCCTGAGCTCCCCCTTCGACCATAGTGATGCCTTCTTCTGTTCCCGCCACCACAATTTCTAGATCAGACGCTTCGATTTGATCGAACGTGGGGTTTACAACCAGCTCGCCACGGACGTTAGCAATCCGGACAGCACCTACTGGTCCTGCAAAAGGAATATCAGAAATAGACACAGCCGCAAATGCGGCTATCATTCCCAAGACATCGGGAGGATTAATTTGATCGGTAGAAACTGTTGTAGGAACAATTTGAATTTCCCGAGCAAATTTTTTATCAAAAAGCGGACGAATAGGACGGTCAATTAATCGGGAAACCAAAATTTCCTTATCCTTAGGGCGCCCTTCTCGCTTAAGAAAGCCACCGGGAATTTTTCCGGCAGCATAGTATTTTTCATTATACTCAACAGACAAAGGAACGAAATCTAACCCTTCGGTGGGACTGGAGGCACAACAAACAGTCGCCAAGACTGCTGAACCTCCGTAGGTTGCGTAAACCGCGCCATTTGCCTGTTTGGCCATTCGACCCGTTTCGAGAACTAGCTCTTCTTGGCCGATTTTCATACGGACTTGGTGCATAAAAGCCTCGTTATTTTCTTAGTCCGAGCTTAGCAATAAGCGCGCGATAGCCTTCCAGGTTATTGTTCTGGAGGTACCTTAAAAGCCGACGCCGTTGACCTACTAATAGCAGCAGACCGCGACGTGAATTGTGGTCTTTTTTTGCAACTTGAAAATGCTCGGTTAAATAATTGATTCGCGCTGTCAATAAGGCCACCTGTACTTCGGTCGAGCCTGTATTTCCAACGTTTCCGCCGAACTCGGCGACAATTTTAGCCTTATCTTCCTTGGTTAAAGCCATTTTGTACTCCTACTCCTCAAAAATAATTTCTTTTGCTACGGGCCCCAGGGGAGACTCCCAGAACAACCCGTCCTTTTCTACTGTTAACACCGATTTCTGACCAGCAAAAATCGGATACTTTCCTGGTTTGGGAAGAACTTGATTCCAGGCCTTTCGGGGAGCCCAAAACCCCCCTGAAACGTACTCTGCCTCTGGCACTTCTAAACGGTAGGGCCTTCCCAAAAGACGCGCAGCCAAAGACAGATGCCCATTATGAACAGCTTTACGAACTTCTGAACTGGATACGGGTACCTGTTGATAAAATACTGGATCAATAACTTCTATTGAGCCATTTTTAAATATCTGCTCCAGATCATCAACTCCCAGACCGGGATGACGTCCTAGACGAAAGTTCCAACCCAAAACCAAATTCCTTAGGGAATACAGCTTTTGAAGTGTTTCCAAAAAAACATCCGCCGTCATTGTAGCAAATTCCGGCGAAAAGTCAATCCAAAGAACTTCATCTACTTTCAAAGCTTCAAGCCGTCTGAGTTTTTCATTCCACGAGATCAGATGTCCACCAAAAAGCTCTGGCCGTAAAACCTCTTTAGGATTATTGCGAAACGTGACGACAAGAGATTTTTCTCCATATTCCGCCAGTCGGTGCAAGAGCCTTTGATGCCCAAGGTGGATCCCATCGAACACGCCAATAGTAGCATTGAAGGGTTCAGAAGAGGTTAAGCGATTGTTTTTACGATCAGACCATTCTGTTAGTTTCATTACGCACAGACAAAGTGATATTGCCAATCACCTTCCCATTTTAAAACCGCAACCAAGTTATCATCCTTGTCCATGATTGCTACCTGTGGCACAGGGTCCCAGTTTCCCCACAGCCCCGGAGGCCGCCCAAATCTGGCTTGCTCAGGCTGTTCTGTCGTGTAAACTGGGATATTTAAACTTTGAAAAAGCTGACGTGGCGTCAAAATTTCTTGGTGTTCAGGACAAAGGAAGGGCCCTACTTGCTGACGAAATAAAGAGGTAAGCATACCGAAAGTTCCCATCGACAAAGCCCAATCACGCGCTAGGGCGCGAATATAAGTTCCTTTTGAACAATGAACTCTAATCTTAGCGAAAGGGGGGGTCCAATCAAGCAGTTGTAACTCAAAGATTTGAATTTTTCTTGGCGCTAAAGCGACGCTCGCACCTGAGCGAGCTAATTGAGAAGCTCGTTTGCCATTGACATGGACTGCGGAGTACTCTGGAGGGGTTTGCCAAAGATCGCCTTGAAATTTGAGCAAACTTTCTTGAAGTTCCTCAAAACCTGGAACCCTTCCATGAGAAATCACGACCCCGTCGGGATCTAAGGTATCTGTTTGCCGACCAAATTCGACAACAGCTTCATAGATTTTATCTAAGCCAGTCAACAGTGGAACCAATTTTGTAAGGTTCCCAGTAAGCACTCCTAATAGACCGTGAGCAAACTGATCCAAAGTTCCTGTATGCCCGAGCCTCTTTCCCCACACCCTTTTTAACGGCGACAACGCTTGAAAAGAGGTAACACCTACGGGCTTATGGTAAAGAATAAACTGATGATTTTTTTCATTGGGCATTGATTTCATCAATTTTTCGATTTAACGACATCGCATCTTCGATAGAATGGTCAACAAGAAAGGTTAAATGAGGAACTGACCTCAAAGGAAGTTTTTTTCCTAAAACCCCATGAATATAACCGACCGCATGGTTCAAAGCCTCAACAGCTTTCTCGAGCGTAGAATCTCGTTGAAAAGATCCAACATATACTTTTCCATACGAAAGATCATTTGAGACATCAACGCGATTGACACAGAGAAAGGTATTGATACGAGGGTCTTTAATGTCTTGAAGGAGAATCATCTCCGCCAGCTTTGCCTGGAGGAGACTTTCCACCTTTCGCTTTCTGATTTCATTCATTTTTTAAGCTCTAGAATCACCAAGTTTCTTCGCGACCTTAATGATTTCTATGAACTCAAAAATATCGCCAAGCTGAATGTCTTGGAAATTTTCGATCCCAATACCGCATTCATAGCCTTCAGCTACCTCACGAGCATCATCTTTAAACCTACGTAGTGAACTAAGCTTTCCACTGTAAACTTGAATACCGTCACGGATAACATTAACATTCACACCACGTTTAACTTTACCCTGAGTAACCATACACCCAGCAATTAAGCCGATTTTAGGCACTTTAAAGGAATCACGAACTTCGGCTTGACCGATAACTTCCTCGCGAAGTTCAGGAGCCAACATCCCTTCCATAGCCTGGCGAATATCCTCAACGGCATCATAAATAATATTGTATTTACGAATT
>JAJXWL010000121.1 GCA_021781625.1 bacterium | reverse complement strand
TCATGGAGCTGGGTTGGAATGCCTGGACAGACTTGAGCTTGATCCCCGGGAACTTAAAGCCGGATGATTTGATTCACATTAGCTTGACTGGCACTATCCACACCCTCGAAAAGAAAACGTACTCGCCTTTTGATTTGGTAAAAACCATCAAGGATAAAAAGCCGCAATGGAAGCTCGCCAATGGCACCTTCCCCAAAACGGCGCAAGATTATGTTGATGGCTTGCCAGGGTTCAAGGTGAATTCCTACCTCAAAGACGGCGAAACCTATGACCCCGCCAAAGATACTCAAGGGGTGTTGACCGTGCAAACGCAAAACAAAACTTATGTCTTTCATATTGGTATGGAACAAAAAGATGGCCGCATTCCAGCTTCGGATGGCACGCGTAAGTTCTGGCTGTCGACTTGGTCGTTGGATCAAATCTTGTTTCATCAGCCCTGATAGTCTTCGTCGAACGTAAACAATAGGAGAGCGCATGAACGTCGTTGCCGTCAATCGTAGCGGCGGCACTCGTTCTTGGCTCTCTTATTTATTAGTTAGCTCGCGCCAGAGAGCGGATATACACGTTGTTGAGAACAAGTGCAGTTATTGTTAGTGTGGCACCAAAGATTTCCGCTGAAGTGGGAATTAGGCCACGCGACATTGCTACGAAAAACGCCGTTACCGGGACTAGGTCCATAAATAGTACTCCATTGATCGGCTTGAGCAGTTTATTCCCTGTATTCCATGCTAAAACGGCAACGACCGCAGCTATAATAACCATGTAACTAATTTGGGGGCTTAACGATAGGATGGTTGACAATGATGGAACAGAAAAAATATTCGACAAATGCAAGACGAGGTTGACCAAGATAATAACAGGAAGACCAAAGAATGTTGTGATGGTGGTATATTTCAGTGGTGTCCAATTCGGGAATAGAGTTGCCCCATTGGTGTAACTCACCCAGCAGAAGGCTCCCAAAATAATGAGAATGTTCGCTTCAAAAGTAGTCCCCAGATTTGTAAGAACAGTGAATTTGCCATCAGTGGCCGCAGTAAGTACGCCGAGAAATGAAAGTGTGACAAAGACCAAAGTTAGAGGCTTGGGACGTAGTCCTTTTAACACCCAATTGATGAAAACACTAAGCATAGGCATAAGGGCCATAAAAACAGCGGTCGTAATTTGCCCATGAGGCCCGGCGAGTTGTTGACCGAAGAAAACCAAGAAACCGTAACCGCCGAAACCCATGCTCCCTAAAAGTATTAAATATCCTTTTTTTTCAAGTTGAAGGAATGATTTATAACCTTCCTTGAAAATTAGTAGAAAGCCAAAGACAACCGCGGCTAGCCCATAACGGATCAGAGTAAAAAAGAAAGGATCCATGTGAGGCAAAACCGTCGCCATTACGGGAAACATGCAGCCCCAAGAGATGACGGAAATAAGACAAAATATAACCCCGCGGGAATGTGAGTTCATAAAACCTCCTCAAGAATTCGGTATTCCGAGTATGTCCGCTTGATGTTGCAGGGGAAAAGTGGGAAAATTGCCAAGAATAGAGCAAAAAATGACAAAGCGTTTAGCCGTCTTGGTTCATCATCAATCCTCGTTAGGGCTTTCACTTTTTCTGCCAGCCATTTTTGAGTTAGCCAATCGTGAAGTTGGTGCTTTGGAATACCTGGTTGAATTGGTTGATGGCAAAGGGAGTCGGCTCCTCCGACGAAATGGTGCAGAAGTACGCCTTTCGACAACCGGAGGCCAATATGATGTCGTTTTTATACCACCAATTGACCAATTTTTGGGGCAATTTGAATCTGAGCCTGCCGAGTCTCGCTTTTTATGTGATCAGGTTGCCGGTGGCGCCGTGGTTGCCGCCTCTTGTTTAGGGTCCCTGGTAGTCGCGGCGGCGGGGCTTCTCGATGGCCAGGTCGCATTTGTGCATCCCTATTGGCTTGATTTTTGCTGTAAGATGTTTCCTTCTGTTCTTTGGAGTGTCAAAAATGAAATCTGCGAAAGTGGCTCCGTTATTACGTCGGGTGGCTTGGTCTCTCAAATCGATGTTGCTTTTTATTTGATTAGTAAGCTGACAGGACCTAGCGTTTCCGAAAACGTCACGAGATGCTTTGGCCCCAGAAAAACACAAGACGAGCAGGCTTCAAACCTTCCGAAAATTTTGCGACGTTTAGAAAGTTGGGTAGAAGTTCATCTCGCTGAAGATTTGAAGTTGCCAGACCTTGCGAACTTTTTGGGTGTAGGAATACGCCAGCTAAATCGCCTCACTAGGGATTCTTGGGGCATGTCTCCAGGTAAGTGGCTAGCGTCAAAGCGAATTCACCAAGCCAAAGTTTTGCTTAGCGAGTCAAAATGGAGTTTAACACAAGTTCGAGAAATGGTGGGCATAGAAGATCCCAGTCGGTTCCGTATCCTGTTTAAAGCTGCGACGGGACAAACCCCTGCATTCTGGCGAAAATCTAACCTGATAAAATCATCCCCAGCGCGAACAAAAGAGCCCAAATAAAGGACAGCACCCCGGTTCCCGCCAAGGCAGCATTGAGAGCAGAACCTCGTGCCGTTAAAATTAGGCGTATGTTTTTGAAAGCCAAGGGCAAGGATAAAAAGGTGAGTAAAACCCAGGGGGTTGCTAGACCGCAGGCAACAACGACCGCGACGACAGCGTAAGCGAGTGACAGGCAGGCCACGTATTCTGTTTTGGCAAAGCGCTCGCCAAAGCGAACGGCGAGGGTTTTCTTGTGGACTTTACGATCTTCGTCAAGATCCCTTAGATTGTTGACCACAAGGATTGCGACAATGATCAGTCCGGGCCCAAGGGATAGCAAAAATACAAAAACGTTCAGGTGCCCCGCTTGAACAAAGTAACTGCCTACCGTGGCCGCAAAGCCGAAAAAGATCAGCACAAACACATCGCCCAGACCGAGGCGGGCCAAGGGAAAGGGGCCAGTGGTATACCCCACCGATGCGGTGATCGCTAACAGACCGATTGCTGATAACCAAGGCCAGGCTCCTGGGGCGGTTTCGAGGCTCCGCAAGATGAGTGCTACTCCAGCCACCGTCGCTAAAATCAAAATGACCACTAGTCCTGATTTAACCTGCCGGGGAGTAAGTAAGCCAGCCTGAGTGACCCGCGTGGGACCGTGGGAACGCCCCGCGTCGGCCCCACTTTCAAAGTCAAAGACATCATTAGCAAAGTTGCTGGCAATTTGTAGGCAAAGGGCAACGAAAAAAGACAACAAGGCAGACCAAAGATCAAAATGCCTTTCGGCAAAGGCAAGGGCGGAACCGACAATCACGCCTGAGGTAGAGGCGGGGAGGGTTTTCGGCCTTGCGGCCAAGAGCCAGACGTTCATTTTAGGGTCCTCATTTCAAGTACCGATTGAGCAGATTTTTGATGTCATCGATTCCAAATGGTTTACTAAGACTGGCGGTGAAACCGTAAAGGGTTGGCTTAGTTAAGATTTCGTCTTCCGCATACCCACTTGACACGAAGATGGGGATATCGGGGTTCAAGAGACGAATTTTTTCAACAACTTCTCGCCCCCCCGTTTTCCCAGGAATAGTCAAATCAAAAATCATCCCAACGATCTCTTTTTTTTGATAAAAATCAGTCGTGAAAGCTTCGATCGCCTGATCCCCTTCCGCACAGCTTAACGGAGTATACCCTAAATGCGTCAGAATTTTTTCAAGAACGTCTCGAATGACTTGCTCATCATCAAGAATTAGAAATTTTCCTAGACCGTGATGGGTGACCTCACCAGCAGAGCTTTCTTGAACAGAAGGCTCGGAGGAAGCAGGTAGATAAAAGGTGAACGTGCTACCTTTTCCCAGAATCGAAGTTACCTCAATGTGACCCTCATGCTTTTTGAGAATCGAAAAACACGTAGCTAAACCAAGGCCGTGACCTGTCGCTTTTGTAGTGAAAAACGGATCAAAAATTTGCCCCAGAAGATCGGTTGGGATTCCCACCCCCGAATCGGTAAGGCTCACCTGGACGTATCGGCCCGGGGCAAGCGAAAGTCCCGCATCGGCTGAAATGACCTGATTTCTTGCTACAACCTGAAGTTGGCCTCCTTGCGGCATGGCCTGAACGGCATTGATTACCAAGTTTTCAATAACCTGGGCAATTTGAGTTTTGTCGAGTTCGCAGGGCCACAAGTCGGCGGCAACTTGATAAACACAGGCAACCGAAGCGCCACTAAGGGCAAAATTGACCGTTTCTTTAAGTAAATCCGCGACGTTTTCAACTTTTTTGTGGGGGACTCCGCCTTTCGAGAACGTTAGTAATTGTCTGGTAAGGTTTTTAGCCCGGTCCATAGTTTTACCGGCCATTTCGAGGTAACCCGTGAGAGCTTCTGGGGAGTTACTCTTACGGGCCATCTCGAGATTCATGTAGATCCCGGTCAACAAGTTATTAAAATCGTGGGCAATGCCTCCCGCAAGAATTCCCAGGGATTCTAACTTTTGGATTTTATTCAGCTCGCTTTCAAGTTGCCGCCTCTGCTCCTCGAGCTTTTTGCGTTCCGTGATATCGGCGAAGAGCACGGCAAAGTGCCCTTCTTCGGGTCGAAAAATAATGGTTTCAAAGAATTTGTTAAATTCTTGCGAAAAGTTTTCGTAAGTAAAGGGAATTCCCGTTTGGGCAACTTGAGCAAAGGTTTGAATCCAATGGGCCTCGGTCTTGGGAAGAACTTCGAGAACAGTCTTGCCGACAATTTGTTCCGCTTTTATGCCTGTTAGCTTTTCGAAAGCAGGGTTGACTTCAAGATAACGATAGTCAACGGGGTCGCCCTGAGTATTGAAAATCACCTCATGGAGGGCAAAGGCCAGGGTGAGGTTTTCAAAAAGCATGCGGTATTTTGTTTCGCTCAGCTTCAGGGCGTGAGCGGCCTGCTGACGCTCTGTGATATTCACACTAATCGCCGAAACACCCGTAATACTATCGCCGACAGAAATAGGGTTCAGAAAAACTTCAAAGATCATTACGTCGTTCTTGAGTGGAATGGTGAACTCGAAAGTTTGTTTTTCGCCGTTTAAGGCGCCTTCGTAGCGAGGTCGCCACAGTTCTTGATGTTCGGGAGTCAGAATTTCCAGAGCATTCATCCCGACTTTAAGCGTGATCCCTAAATAGAGCTGGTAGTTTTCGACAAAAAAATCGTTAAGAATGGTGTAGTTAAACTCACGGTCTACGGCCCAAATCGACTCTCGTCGTGTTTGTAACAAAGCTTCTAAGTTAGCCTGCGAGGTTTGAAGCTGTTCCTCAAATTTTTTTCGTTCTGAGATGTCTCGTGTTGTGGCGTGAATCCCTAAAAGTTCTTTTGTCTTTGGATCAAAAATAGCATGGCTCGTCGTCTCTAACCAAATAAGACTTTTATCTTTGCGAAGGCCTCGGAACATAACTGCTGTGACAACAGGATCAGAAAGGATGGTCTGATGTGAATTTTGAACGTCGGGTAGGTCCTCCGAGTAGACGAACTCATAGGCGGCATGACCTATGAGTTCCTGAGGCTGGTAACCCAGTAAACGCTCACAGGCCGGGGACGCATACAAATAAGTACCATCGGGGGCGTGGCGTGTGATCATATCGCTAGAGTTTTCGGCTAAAAACCGAAAGCGTGTTTCGCTTTCTTGCAACTGCTCGGTTATGCGAAGCATCTGGTCGAGGGTTTTATTTTTGCTTTCGACAGCATTCAAAAGAATGCCAATCAGAAGAATGCTGGCCGGGTAGAATACAATCGAAGCGAAAATATCCTGAGGAATGCGCTGTCCAACCAAGGTAACCAAAGAAACCGCGACGCCTAAAACCAAAAGTTGAAGCCAGACCCACGGCAAGATTTTTTTTATCGCCTTGGTTGAAAAGCCCCAGCCTAGCAGGGCCCCAATAAGCAGGATAAAAGCCATTACCGGCAAACTTGAAAAGTTTGAAAAAGAAGAAAATGCACAAGAAGCGAGACCCAAGAGAACGACGACACCGGCACTCACGGGGCCAAAGAAAAACCCGGCCAGTGGAGGAATGCTGAGGGTGGCATCAAGAACCACCCCAGATGACAAGAGGACGGGAAACTGACTACTGGCACACGCCAATAGGCCAAAAAAAGTACCTAGAATAAACTGAGACGCGACGGGATGTTCCTTTTTGAACTTCCAGGGAAAGAGTTGCGGTATGACGGCCATTAAGTTGACCAAAAAAAGATTGGCACCAAGCGGAAGAACCCAAGGTAGGAGCGACATTCATCCCCCTGTTTGTCAACAACGGTTTAGAAGTTCCGCTTTTCACCGGCGGCCAGGTTCCGCTTTTATTTGATTATTCCGGGTCAACGACCCCTATTTTCAATCGGTCTTTCATTCTGTAAGAATCTCCTTTTAGGC